>CALMWM010000632.1 GCA_937873435.1 uncultured Gallionellaceae bacterium | reverse complement strand
TTCTCCCGCCAGCGGGAGAGAATTGGAGAGAGGGCGGTAAAGATGACGCCCCCGAAAATAACGGAGGTAAAAAATGACTGAACGCAAAGCGATCCTTAAAATCGGCGACACCGAAATTGAATTGCCGATCCTGTCCGGCTCCACCGGGCCCGACGTGATCGACATCCGCGCGTTGGGCAAGCACGGCTATTTCACCTACGATCCCGGCTTTCTCTCGACCGCCAGTTGCAGTTCGAAAATCACCTTCATCGACGGCGAAGAAGGCTTGCTCCTGTATCGCGGCTACCCCATCGAGCAACTGGCTGAGCGCGCCGACTTCATGGAAGTTTGCTACCTGCTGCTGTACGGCCAATTGCCTACCGTGGAACAGCGCGCCGTATTCGACAAGACTGTGCGCTCGCACAGCATGGTGCACGACCAGATCAACAATTTCTTCCGAGGTTTCCGCCGCGACGCCCACCCGATGGCGGTGATGGTCGGGGTGGTCGGCGCGCTGTCGGCGTTCTACCACGACTCGCTGAGCGTCGCCGACGCGCGCCACCGCGAGATTTCGGCCTTCCGCCTGCTCGCCAAGCTGCCGACCATCGCCGCGATGAGCTACAAATACAACGTTGGCCAGCCTTTCGTCTATCCGAAAAATGCGTTGTCCTATGCGGAAAATTTCCTGCACATGATGTTCACCACGCCGTGCGAGGATTACGTGCTGAACCCGGTGATGGTGCGCGCGATCGACCGAATCTTCACCCTTCATGCCGACCACGAGCAGAATGCCTCGACTTCGACGGTGCGACTGGCTGGATCGAGTGGCGCCAATCCGTTCGCCTGCGTCGCCGCCGGCATCGCTTCGCTGTGGGGGCCGGCGCACGGCGGCGCCAACGAGGCGGTGCTGTCGATGCTGGAGCAGATCGGCGATGTAGAGAACATCCCCAAATTCATCGCGCGCGCCAAGGACAAGAGCGATTCGTTCCGCCTGATGGGCTTCGGCCATCGCGTTTACAAGAACTTCGACCCGCGCGCCGCGCTGATGCGCAAAACCTGCCACGAAGTGCTCAACGAACTGGAGGCGCACGACGACCGCCTGTTCCAGATCGCGCTGGAGCTGGAACGCATCGCGCTGGAAGACGAGTATTTCATCGAGAAGAAGCTCTACCCCAACGTCGACTTCTATTCCGGCATCGTGCTGCGCGCGATCGGCATTCCGACCAATATGTTCACTGCGGTTTTCGCCATTTCGCGCACCATCGGCTGGATCACCCAGTGGAACGAAATGATCTCCGACCCGGATCAGAAGATCGGCCGCCCGCGCCAGCTTTACCTGGGGCCGGAAAAGCGCGACTGGAAATAGTCATGTAGAGACGCAAGATCTTGCGTCTCTACCTCGCGGATTGTCGCAGTAAAATTATAAAGGAGGAGACGATGAGCACCATGAAGGATCTGCTGGGCAACTCCTATCTGTCCGGCGGGAACGCCGCGTTCATCGAGGAACTTTACGACAGCTACCTGGAAAACCCGGGCAGCGTCAGCGAGGAATGGCGCGCCTGGTTCGAACGGCTGCAACAGACCGGCGGCAGCGTGGTGCGCGACATCGCCCATGAGCCGATCCGCGCTTCCTTCGTCCAGCGCGCCAGGCAGCCGTCCGCCGCCGGCCCGGCCCATGCCTGTCACCCGTTGCTCGAACACGAGCGGAAACAGGTCAAGGTGCTGGAAATGATTACCGCTTTCCGTTTTCTCGGGGTGCGCCACGCCACCGTCGATCCGTTGCAACGTTTCGAGCGCCCGGAAGTGCCGGAACTCGATCCGGCGTACTACGGTTTCAACGACGCCGACATGACCGCGGAGTTCAACACCGGCAACCTGATCGGCCCGGAAAAGGCCACCCTGGCCGAGATCCTGCAAATCCTGCGGCTCACCTACTGCGGCAACCTGGGTTCGGAATACCGTTTCATCAGCGACACCGAACAAAAAACCTGGTTGCAGCAGGAAATCGAAGGCTGCCGCGCGCGCATCACCTTCACGCCCAACCAGAAACGCCTGATCCTGCAGCGCCTGACCGCCGCCGAAACCCTGGAACAATACCTGCACACCCGCTTCACCGGGCAGAAACGCTTCTCGCTGGAAGGCGGAGAAACCCTGATTCCCTTGCTCGATCACCTGGTGCAGTTGGCCGGGGAAAAGGGCGTGCAGGAAATGGTTATCGGCATGGCGCACCGCGGCCGCCTCAACGTGCTGGTCAATACCGTGTGCAAGCAGCCCGGCGAACTGTTCAATGAATTCGAAGGCGTCCACGACCACCACGAACACATCACCACCGGCGACGTGAAATACCACCAGGGCTTTTCTTCCGACATTGCCACGCCAGGCGGCG
>CALMWM010000631.1 GCA_937873435.1 uncultured Gallionellaceae bacterium | reverse complement strand
CCAGTTCTTTGCTTGGTTGGCTGGGCATGTCGGTGTCTTTGGGGGAAATCGGGTAAAATCGCATTATCGCTAAACTTCTCGGGGAAGGGAACTTGCCTGAACGTCTCCGGCTTGTAGGGTTCGAAATGAAAAATTCGCAGCTTGTTATTCCGTCGGATGCCTTGCACAAGCTTTGCAGCAGCTACCAAGTGCGCGAGTTGTCCCTGTTTGGCTCTGCGCTGACGGATGATTTTACGCCGGATAGCGATGTGGACTTGTTGGTGGATTTTCAGCCGCAGGCGAAAATCGGCTTGCTTGCCTTGGCAAGAATGCAACGGGAATTGTCCGGGTTGCTGCACCGTCAGGTTGATCTGGTGCCGAAAAACGGATTGAAAGCGAAAATTCGCAATGCCGTTATATCAGGCGCAGAGGTGTTGTATGCGGCGTGAAGCGCTGTATTTGGCCGATATGGTCGAAGCGGCACAGGCCATAGAAACATTTGTGGCGGATTGCCACGTCGAAGGTTTTATCGAAAACGATCTGGTGCGAAGTGCCGTGTTGCAAAAAATATCCATCATCGGTGAGGCAGCGGCCAGATTACCCAAGGATTTTCAAAACCGCTACCCGCAAATCCCATGGGCGGACCTGATTGGTTTTCGTAACATCGTGGTTCATGCTTACTTTTCGGTGGACTGGGAAACGGTGTGGTTGACCGCGACTCAGGAAGTCCCCGAGCTTAAACAGCAAATCGCGGAGATCATCAGCCGCGAGTTTCCAGAATAATTCGAAGCCCGAAATTGCGCCTTACCCAGATCAAACTCGCCGGTTTTAAAACCTTCGTCGATCCCACCACCATCCATTTTCCCGGACAGCGGGTGGGTGTGGTCGGGCCGAACGGTTGCGGCAAATCCAATGTAATCGACGCGATGCGCTGGGTGCTGGGCGAGAGTTCGGCGCGCCAGTTGCGCGGCGAATCGATGCAGGACGTCATCTTCAACGGTTCCGGCACGCGCAAGCCGGTAGGGCGCGCCAGCGTGGAGCTGATTTTCGATAACAGCCTGGGCAAGGCTGCCGGCCAGTGGTCGCAATACGCCGAAATCGCGGTCAAGCGCGTGTTACACCGCAACGGCGAGTCCGGTTACTACATCAACAACCTGCATGTGCGCCGCAAGGACATTACCGATATTTTCCTCGGTACCGGTCTGGGCGCGCGCGCCTACGCGATCATCGAGCAGGGCATGATTTCGCGGATCATCGAGGCACGTCCCGAAGAATTGCGGGTGTTTTTGGAAGAGGCGGCGGGCGTCTCGAAATACAAGGAACGCCGCCGCGAGACCGAGTCGCGCCTGAAAGATACCCGAGAAAACCTGCTGCGCGTCGACGACATTCGCCAGGAGCTGGCAGCGCAACTGCTCAAGCTGGAATCCCAGGCCGAAGTAGCACGCCAGTTCCTCGAACTGAAACAGCGGCTGGAACTGGCGCAAAACCTCTTTCGCCTGTTCAGGAAGCGCGAGGCGCAGGCGCAGTCCGAGCGCTGGCAGCGCGAAGTGCAGCGTCTCGCCACCGAACTGGAAGCCGAGACCGCCGGCTTGCGCCAAGCCGAAAGCCAGCTGGAACAGAGCCGCGAAGGGCATTACAGCGCCAGCGACGTGTTGCACGCCGCACAGGGAGAACTCTACGGTGCCAACGCCGAAGTGGTGCGCATCGAGCAGAGCTTGCAGCACCAGCGCGACAACCGCCAGCGCCTGACCACCCGCATTGCCGCCGCCCGCGAGCAGGAGGCGCGGTTGGTCAAACAGCGCGAGGAAGCGCAGGCCGGCCAGAACGACTGGCGCGAAGAACAGGAATTGTCGCAACTGCGGCTGGAGGAGCGGCGCGAACGGCTGGAGCAGGAGAGCGTGGAGCTGCCGCAGGCGGAGGAGCGCTTTCGCGAACGCCAGCGCCAGCACGGCGAAGTCCAGCGTGCGTTGAGCGAAGCGCGGCAAGCGGCGCAGATCGAGGAAACCCATCGCGCCCATGCCGAGAAAATGCTGCAATCCTTGCAGGCGCGACGCGGGCGGCTGGAGCAGGAGCGCAATGCCTTGCCGTATTTCGATGCAGACAGCCTGGCCGAAAAAGAGGAAGAATTGGCCGAACTGGCGATGCGGCTGGAAACCGCGCGCTCCACCGAGGAGGCGCTCCACGAGCAATTACCCGAGGCCGAGCAGGCGCGGCGCGAAGCCAGCCATGCCGTGCAGTCGGCGCGCGAACATATCACCAAGAACGAGGCGCAACTGGCGGCCTTGCGTCAGATGCAAAACCGCCTCGACCAAAACCACAAATTGCAATCCTGGCTGGTCAAGCACGGCCTCGACGGTTTGCCGCACCTGTGGCAAAACCTGGTCGTGGAAGCCGGCTGGGACGATGCGTTGGAAAGCGTGCTGCGCGAGCGCCTCAACGCGCTGCTGCTGGACAATCTCGACCAAGCCGCCGCCTGGCTGGACGAGCCGCCGCCGGCAGCTTTAACCCTGGTCGAACTTCCATCCCTCGTGAGCGGGGGAGAGGGAGAGGGGGCGTCGGATTCGACACCATTGCTCCAGTTTGTTTCCTGGCGCGCCGGCAATGTTCCAGTCTGGCTGCAAGACAGCCTGCGCGACGCGTATGTCTGCGACGATCCGCGCCAGGCCTTGGCCGCGCGCCGCGACCTGGCGCCGGGTATCCTGCTGGTGTCGCGCGGCGGTCATCTGTTCAGCCGTGCCGGGGTGAGCTTTTACGCGCCGCAGAGCGAATTGCACGGCGTGCTGGGGCGCCAGCGCGAGATCGAACAACTTGAGGGCAATCTGGCGCAACAGCGCGAGCAGGCGCAAATCCTCAAGCTGCAACTGGAATGCCAGGAAACGGAACTCGCCCGGTTGCAGCGCGAACTGGCCGATTGGCGCAGTACCGGTGCCGACTTGCAGCAACGCCGGCACCGCTTGCAACTGGAAGTGCAGCAACTCTCCCAGGTCAGCCAGCAGGTCGCGCAACGCGCAGCGAAAATCGACGAGGAAATGCATGAAATCGCCGATCATTTGGCCGCGGAAAGCGAGCAGGCCGCCATTTCCTCGGAAAACCTGGAACAGGCGCGGATGCAGATCGAGGCATTGGAAGAACAACTGGAGGAGCAGCGCCTGGAGCGCCAGGAAACAGAAAACCGCCTCACTCGCCTGCGCGAGCAGGTGCGCAGCACCGAGCGCGCGTTGCAGGAAGCCGATTTCGCCGAGCGCAGTTGTCGCGCCAAGCTGGCGGAACTCGATCATTTGCTGCACACCCTGGGCGAGCAGATCGGCAACATCCACGCCCAGCTCGAAGAATTGCACGAGGAACAGCATTCCGCCAGCGAAGAACCGTTGCAACTCGAATTGCAGCAGGCGCTGGCGAACCAGCGCGAGCGCGAACTGGCGCTCGCGGCTGCGCGTAATACGTTGGAGGAAATTACCGCGCAGCTGCGCGAGATCGAAGGGCGGCGGATGCTCAACGAGCAGAAGCTCGATCCGCTGCGCGAAAAAATCGGCGAAGCGCGCCTCAAGGAACAGGAAGCGCGGCTGGCGCAGGAACAATACGGCACGCAACTGGCCGAGGCCGGCGCGGTCGAGGACGAACTCGCACCGCTGCTGACCGGGAATGTAAAAGTCACGGCCTTGCAAAACGACATCGCGCGCCTCGAAGGGGAGATCGTCGCGCTCGGGGCGGTCAACCTGGCCGCGCTGGAAGAGCTGCAAGTCGCCCGCGAGCGCCAGAGTTATCTCGAAGCGCAGGCCAACGATCTCAACGAGGCGATGGAAACCCTGGAGCAGGCGATCCGGCGCATCGACAAGGAGACCCGCGAGCGCTTGCAGGCCACTTTCGATCTGGTCAACCAGCACCTGAGCGTGCTGTTTCCCACCCTGTTCGGCGGCGGGCAGGCGCAGCTAGTGATGACCGGCGAGGAAATCCTCGATGCCGGGGTGCAGATGACGGCCCAGCCGCCCGGCAAGAAGAACAGCTCTATCCACCTGTTGTCGGGCGGGGAAAAGGCCTTGACCGCGCTGTCGCTGGTGTTTTCCCTGTTCCAGCTCAACCCCGCGCCGTTCTGCCTGCTCGACGAGGTGGACGCGCCGCTGGACGACAGCAATACCGAGCGTTTCTGCGAATTGGTGAAAAAAATGTCGCTGCACACCCAGTTTATTTACATCAGCCACAACAAGATCACCATGGAAATGGCCGAGCAACTGGTCGGCGTGACCATGCAGGAACAGGGGGTTTCGCGTATCGTCGCGGTGGATATCGAGGAGGCGATGCGCTTGAAGGATGCAATACCGGTTTAATTTACCCTTTTGGGGCGGACAGGCTTCTTGTAGAATGCCCTCGGGGCGAGCCATTTTAATGAGTAAAAGCAGTTTTTAGTTTTGAATGTTGAGTGTTGAGTTGTGGAATGCGCTTCGCGCTTGATCCAATACCGACGCGCTTGGCGCGGCGACATCAACTAAACACTCAACACTAAACATTCAAAACTGTTTTTTTAGAAGACTACAAATATGAGCGAATTGCAGATTAGTTTGGCAATAGCGGGACTCCTGATCGTGATCGGCGTTTACGCCTTCAATCGCTATCAGGAAAGCAAATTCCGGCGCCAGTCGGAGCAGGATTTCGAGGGCGGCGAGGAAGATATCCTCCTCGATAAATCGGACGACGAGGCTTCGCACGAAGCGCGCCGCGAACCGAGCATCGACCTGGGCGAGGAGACCTTCGAGATTGCGGCCAGCGAGCACATGCCGGAAGCGTTTGTAGCGCCAGTGCGGCACGAAACCGACGAAGTGGCGAAAACACACGCCGCGAGCGACAAACCGACGCTGGCCGTGCTCGATGAAGTCGTGGATTATGTGGCGGCCATCTATCCTAAGGAGCCGGTAACCGCGAACGTGCTGCTCGACCTGGAGAAAAAATTTGCCGGATTCCTCCGTCCGTTGCGCTTGCTCGGGCAGAACGTGTTCACCGATGCGCTGGAACTGGTGGCGAGCGGCAAGCACGATTACAGCAAGCTGCTGATCGCGATGCAATTGGTGAATCGCGCCGGCCCGGTCGGTGCCGCCGAACTGGATGATTTTTGCGTGCGCGCGCAATCGCTGGCCGACGATCTGGCGGCGGTGATCGAATTGCCGGATCGCGGCGAGGCCCTGGCGCGCGCTGCCACGCTGGACGAGTTTTGCGCTTCGGTGGACGTATTGATTGGAGTGAACGTGGTTGCCGCCAACAGCGAAAGCATCCCGGCCACCAAGATCCGTGCGTTGGCGGAAGCTTCCGGGATGAAGTTGAAGCCGGACGGCACCTTCCATTTTGCCAACGACGATGGCGTCACCTTGTTTACCCTGACCAATTTCGCGCCGACTCCGTTTTCCCCGGAGAATATCCGCCAGATGTCCACCAATGGCGTGACCTTGCTGCTGGATGTGCCCAAGGTGGCGAACGGCGCCCGTGTGTTCGACCAGATGCTGGTGCTGGCGCGGCAGATGACGGGGTCTCTCGGCGGCACGCTGGTGGACGACAACCGCCGTCCCTTGTCCGATTCCGGGGTCGCCAAGATCAAGGCGCAACTCTCCACCATTTATACCAGGATGGAAGCCGCTAATCTGGCAGCCGGCGGCGAGCGCGCCCTGAGACTGTTCAGCTGATGACGGTTCCCGATCAGGCCGCTGAGCAGGCGCGTTTCCTGCGCGCGGAGATCGAACGGCACAATTATCTCTACTACGTCCTCGACGCACCGCAAATCCCCGACGCCGAGTACGACCGCCTGTTCCGCGAATTGCAGGCGCTGGAAGCCCAATATCCCGAGCTGCTTACCCCTGATTCCCCGACGCAGCGCGTCGGCGCGGCGCCCCTCAAGGCGTTTTCCCAGGCTGTCCACCGGGTTCCCATGCTGTCCCTCAACAATGCCTTCGCCGAGGAGGATGTGAATGCATTCGACCGGCGCGCGCAGGAAGGGTTGGGCGCCGGCGAGATCGAATATGCGGTCGAACCGAAATTCGATGGC
>CALMWM010000630.1 GCA_937873435.1 uncultured Gallionellaceae bacterium | reverse complement strand
CAGCTCGATTTTCAGCTTATCCCAGTCGGGCGCAGCCTGGAGTTCGCGGACATCCAGCAATTCGTCGAGCAGGATCGGGTATTGCGTGAGGTATTCCGATACCCACGGGCTGGCGCTGGCGAGGCGCGCCACCTGGTTGAGGGTTTGCGGATATTCGAGCAGCAGCGCGAGATAAGCGCCGCGCCGGCTGACGGCTTCGAGCAGTTTGAGGATGCGTTCCAGCGTATCGTCGGGGTTGGCGAACTGACCGGCGACTTCGATCAGCGGCGGCAGCAGCGCATCGAAACGGGCACGGCTGGCTTCCGGCAACTGGGTGTAGCGCCCGCTTTGCTTGATCTGCGACAGGCGCTCCCAAGCCTGCTGCGGCTGGCGGTAGCCTTGTTCGCCGAGCAGTTCGGCGGCTTCGGTATTGCCCAACGTGCCTTGCCACAGCCCCGCCAGCGGGTGGCTTTCCTGGCTGTTCGGTGCCGCGAAGACCTGTTCGAAATGGCGTGTCACATTACCACGATGGACGTCCAGAACGCTCATGAAGGAGGGGTAATCGGCATATCCCATCGCCTCGGCGATCAATTGCCGGTCGGCATCGTTTTCGGGCAGGGTCTGGGTCTGGGCATCGTTAAGATATTGCAGGCGATGCTCCAGGTTGCGCAGAAAAAAATAGGCGTCGCGCAATTCGCCGACAGCTGGCCCCGGCAACAGCTGACGTGCTTCCAGGATATTTAGCGCTTCGAGGGTGGAACGGGTCTGCAGCGCGTGTTCCTTGCCGCCGCGGATCAGCTGGAAAACCTGGGTGATGAACTCGATTTCGCGGATGCCGCCCGGCCCCAGTTTGATGTTGTCGCTCATTTCGCGTCTGGCTACTTCGCGGCGTATCTGCCCATGCAGTTCGCGCATCGAGGCGAACGCACCGAAATCCAGGTATTTGCGGAACACGAAGGGGCGCAGCAAGGCCGCCAGTTCGTTGTATTGCGTTCCCACCAGCGGGCGCCCCTTGATCCAGGCGTAGCGTTCCCATTCGCGCCCCTGAGTCAGGTAATACTCTTCCAGCATCGCGAAACTGCCGACCAGCGGCCCGCTATCGCCGTAAGGGCGCAGGCGCATGTCGACGCGAAAGACGAAGCCGTCCTCGGTATTATCGTTGAGCGCGGCGATCAGTTTTCGCCCCAGCCGGGTGAAATATTCGTGGTTGCTGATGGCACGCGTACCGTCGGTTTCGCCTTCTTCGGGGTAGGCGAAGATCAGGTCGATATCCGAGGAGACATTCAGTTCGCCACCGCCCAGCTTGCCCATGCCGACGATCACCAGATCCTGCGCCGCTTGGCTTTCCTCGCCTAGCGGTACGCCGTATTGCTGGCGCTGCCAGGCATCGAGCCGTTGCAGCGCGAAAGCCAGCGTGACTTCGGCCAGTGCGCTGGCGGTGCTCATCACTTCACGCAGGTCGCCCAGGCCGCCCAGGCCGCCCAGGTCGCGCACGATCAGGCGCAACATCACGCGCTTGCGCAAGGTTCGCAGGGCTTTTTTCAGCGCGCCTTCATCCTGCGGATCAGCGCCGGACAAGCTCGCCAGCATCTCCGCGCCACTCCAGGCGTTGTCCAGATTGGCAACCAGATCGGTCATCAGACCCGCGTCGCTCTCCGCCAGGCGGCGGGCAAAATGGCTGAGACGCAGGGCTTTTTCGATGCTATGCTGATTTTGAGTGGAAGGCATGAGTTGTCATATAATTGCAATAGAGTTGTAAGAGTTATCTTATATAAGCTTAACG
>CALMWM010000629.1 GCA_937873435.1 uncultured Gallionellaceae bacterium | reverse complement strand
AGGCTGATAGTTCTTGATTTTATCAACCAATACTGACGAAACCTAGCAGTGTTGCTAGGTATACGTTCGCAACATTTTGCGGTAAATATGCAGCTCAAAAGTACCTAAAAGACAATCAGGACAAGCCCCCCGGCTTTGGAACATCTTTTCATCAGGAGAATGCGATGGACATGCGGAGCTTATACCGGAAGACGATGCTGCTGGGCGCGCTGGCGGCAACGCTGGCCTTGGGCGGATGCGGCGGGATGCGGCTGAGCAGTATGGATACCCTGCTGGAGCGCGATCCGCCCCCCAATTGCGTCGGTAAAACACCCGACGACGGCAAGCTTTACCAGCAGACCAGCGGCAGGGCAGAACTGGACCTCGAAGGTTTCCTGAAGCAGGAAAAAAAAGACCGCAAAAGCACCAGCGCGGCGCTCGACGATTTTCTCGATTGCACGGTGGCCGACCTCGGCCCCGACGCCGGCGACAAGCTCAAGACCTATCGCGGCTACGTGGCGCTGGCGGTGCTGTCGCGCTACGCGGCGTTCAATTACACCGGCATGATCGGCGGCTATGCCGACCTGAATTTCCAGAGCTACAACGGCATTCAGGACGATGCGATGAGCACCCTGGCGCGCATCGACTTCGCCGACAAGATGCTGCGCCTGGGCAGCGGGATAGACCCGGTTGCCGCGACGGTGACGCCCGCCGACCTGGCGGCCAATCCGACGCTGGCCTACATGAAACAGATCGCGCCTGAACAGGCGGGCCAGCCCGGCAGGCTGCACGATGTCGAAAAGTTGCAACGCACGCTCTCGGTGCTGATGGTCGCCGCCAGCGCCGAAAAGCCCACCGTCGCGCGCGCCCGCAACTGGCTGAGCAATCTGGTTGCGGCCATCGGCGGCACCCTGACCGACCCCGGCAGCCTGGTCGACCAGGGCCTCAAGGTCGTCGGCAAAAGCCTGACCCTCACCACCTTCGGCAACGCCTACCTCACCGACGTGCGCAAGGAGCTGGAAAGCATGAAAACCGCGAGCGGCCACCCCAGCGAAGCCGACTGGATTTACTGGGCCAAGGTCATCCAGGACTCGTGCGCCCGCACCGCCACGGCCACCGGCGCGACCAGCCATTGCAGCGGCGGCTGGCCGCCGGCGCAGTAGTGCAAGCGGCCTGACCTTAATCCAATAACCACGACAAACAGGAAATCGCCATGAACATCACTCTGAAAATTCGCGGCTCCCAGGATAGCGATACGCTGCGCCAACTGGGCGGCGAAAGCGGGATTACGGTCGAGCGTCACAGCAAAATCCTCCTCGGCGCGGCGCGCGGCGACGGCGGCGCGGTCGAAATCGCGAACGTGAGTCCCGACGATCCGCTGTGCCTGCATTTCGCCGACGGCCTGGAATTATGGATGCGCGCTGCGGAAGCCTACCGCCATTTCGGGGTGGGGGCCGCGCGCGGCAAGGCGCAGGAGGGCGACGTATGGGAACTCGCGCCGGAGAAATTCGCGGCGGACAGCGAACGCGGCGCGGCGGGCTTGGCGGTGCAGGCGCTGGAACTGGCCGGCGTCGATCTCCACGGCATGGCCGCATCCGCGGTCGCGGGGTGGTTCGAGAAAAAACAACTGGAGGGCCGCGAGGGGGTATACCGCCTCGACCTGCTGGCCACGGCACCCAGCCTGACCCCGCAAAGCGCAGCGTTGCCGTCAGACGGCAAGCCCTTGCTGGTGTTCCTGCACGGCACCGCATCGAGCTGCACCGGCAGCTACGGCAAGCTGTGGGACGGCGACAACCGCGAAGGCGCCACGGCGCGCGCCGACCTGGCGCAGGAATACGCGGAACGGGTTTACGCGCTGGAGCATCGCTCCCTGACCGCGAGCCCGATCGACAATGCGCTGGATTTGGTGAAACTGCTGCCGGTCGGCGCCGAACTGCACCTGGTATCCCACTCGCGCGGTGGCCTGGTCGGGGAGTTGCTGTGCCTCGGCCAGCGCGGCGGGGTGGCGTTGACGCCCGAGTTGCTGGACAAGCTGTACCGGGAGGATCGCACCCAGGCCGAACAGATGGGTTTCGGCAAGCGCAACCCGGACATGGAGGCTGCTTACGCCGAACAGCGCGGCAAACTCGGCGAATTGCTGGTGGCGCTGGATGCGAAAAAAATCCGCGTCGGGCGTTTCGTGCGGGTGGCCTGCCCGGCGATGGGGACGACGCTGGCGTCGGGCAAGCTGGATCGCTGGCTGTCGCTGCTGAAATTCGCCGGGGGCGAGGGGATCGTCGGCGACATCCTCGATTTCCTGCTGGCGGTGGTGAAGGAACGCACCGATCCGCGCACCCTGCCGGGGCTGGAGGCGATGATGCCGGGTTCGGCGCTGGTGCGCCTGCTCAATCTGCCGGGCCTGAACGCGGACGCCGATCTGGCGGTGATCGCCGGGGACATCGAGGGCGGTTCGACGTGGGGACGGATCAAGCTGCTGCTGACCGACTGGTTCTACGACGGCGAACACGACCTGGTGGTGAATACCGGCTCGATGTACGGCGGCATCCGGCGCGGGAAAGAAAGAGCGCGGCGCTATTTCACCCAGGGCGCGCAGGTTTGCCATTTCAATTATTTCCGCAACCCGGATACCGTGAAGTTGGCGGTGTCCGGCCTGCTGAGCCCGACCGGCTCGCTGGGCGGCTACTTGCCGCTCACCGAAGCGGAGCGCAAGGCCCCGGCTCGCGGCGCGCCGCGCCAGTACGCCGGGCCGCATCCGGTGGCCTTCGTGCTGCCGGGCATCATGGGCAGCACGCTGGCGGTGCAGAAGGACGAAATTTGGCTGGATTTCCTGGAGATTTGCCAGGGCGGCATGGAGCGCCTGAAAATCGACAGCGCCGAGGAAATCCGCCCGCAAGCGCCCATCGCGCGGTTTTACGACGAGTTCATCGACTACCTCGGTCGCAGCCACGAGGTAGTGGCTTTCCCCTACGACTGGCGGCTTTCCGTGACGGAAAGCGCGGCGCTGCTGAAAGACGCGCTGCTCAAGAAACTGCCGGAAGCGGAAGCCAACCGCCAGCCGATCCGCATCGTCGCGCATTCGATGGGCGGGCTGGTGGCGCGGGCGATGCTGGCCCTCTACCCGGACATCTGGAACCGCCTGAAGAAGCTGGAGGGTTTCCGCCTGATGATGCTGGGCACCCCCAATTTCGGTTCGTACCAGGCCGTGCGCCTGATGGTGGGGCAATACCGCATCGCCAACCAGCTGGCGATGCTGGATTTCAGCCACGGGCGCGACGAACTGCTGGAGATCTTCAACCATTTCCCCGGTGCCGCGGAACTGCTGCCGTGGGGCGCCAGCGACCGGCGCGATTTCGCCGCGCCTGCGCTGTGGGCCGACCTGCGCCGCGATGCCGGCGAATCCTGGCCCTTGCCCGACGCCGCAGCCCTAGCGAAGGCACAGGCGACCTGGAAGCTGCTGAAGCAGGCACCCGCCGACGGCGATTGCATGGTTTACGTCGCCGGCTGCGCCGAGCAGACCGCCTGCGATTACCAGGTCGTCAGCACTGACAACCTGTTCCTCGGCGAGGTTCCGCAAATCGAGTTCTATTCCACCGCGCGCGGCGACGGCACGGTGCCGTGGGACTTGGGGCGCCTGGAGGGGGTCAAGACCTGGTACGTGGCGGACACCGCGCACGACCAGTTGCTGGCCTGTCCGCCGGTCTTCCCCGCCTATCTGGAACTCCTGCAAAGCGGCAAGACCGCGCGCCTGCCCGATAGCGAACCGCTGTCCGCGCGCGGCATCCGCGGCGCGGAAGAGCGCCGCGCGATGCCGCCCGACCTGTCGCGCGGCTTCCCCGTCGAAGACGAACTGGGTGGCTTCGGTTCGGGCGGCGCACGCCTGCCCGGCGCAACCCCGCAGCGCCGCTTGCCTAACGTCGGGGTGACGATCACCCACGGCAACCTGGCCTATGCCGGCAACCCGGTATGCGTCGGCCATTACCTGGGCGACACCGTGGTCAGCGCGGAAAAGCGTCTCGACGAAGAACTCGGCCAAGCCTTGAGCAACCGCCAGCGCATGGGGATTTACCCCGGACGCCTGGGTACCTGGGAAATTTTCATCCACCGCGACCGCCAAGCCAAGCCCGGCGGGGCGCTGGTGATTGGGCTGGGGCAAGTCGGGGAGCTCACCCCCGGAGGGCTGGAAACAGCCATCTCGCGGGCGCTGCGCGACTACGCGCTGCAAGTGATGCTATGGCACGACGAACGTTTCGGCGGCAGCAACTGCGTGCGTTCGGCCAACGTCAGCTTCCTGCTGATCGGCACCGGGGCTGGCGGGATCACCGTGCGCGATAGCGTGGAAGCGATCCTGCGCGGGGTGAAGCGCGCCAACGAAAAACTGGTGGAAAGCCGGCTGGACGACCGGGTGCTGATCGACAAGATCGAACTGCTGGAGCTGTACCAGGATATTGCGATCCAGGCGGCGCGCGCGCTGGAGGACGTGCTCGCCGACGGCAGCCTGGCCAGCCATTTCAACTGGGCGCCGCGCGACATCCAGTGCACCGGGGGACAGCGCCGCATCCTGTGCGAGGATGCGCCGAACTGGTGGCAGCGCCTGGAGATCGTGCGCGACAAGCAGCGCGACGAACTGCGCTTCATCGCCCTCACCAACCGCGCCCGCGCCGAGGAAAGCCTGGTGGCCGGAGAACTCCGCCTGGCGGACGATTTCATCCGCCAGTCGATTTCCACCACCCGGAACAGCCGCGAGATTTCGCGCACCCTGTACGAAATGCTGATCCCCAACCGCCTCAAGGAATTCGCTC
>CALMWM010000628.1 GCA_937873435.1 uncultured Gallionellaceae bacterium | reverse complement strand
TGAACTTGAAAGGCAGGGATTTCGCCGCTTCGGCGGCAGCCTGAACCCGTTCCGCGGCTTTCGCGGCCTCATAAACCGGATCGTCGTTCCGCCCCGTAGCATCTTCGATGGAACCGCCCACTACCCCCTGAGTTGCCGCGGACTGAATCGTGCGTGCGACTGCTTCGGGTGCATCCCCGAAACCGTTCCCTAGATCTGCGCTTACCGGCAGATCGGTTGCGGCTGACATTTCCCCAAGATGCTTCATCATCAGTTCAAAGCCGACAGCGTGGTCCGGCAACCCACGGGAAAAAGCGTAGCCGGCGCTGGAGGTGGCCAGGGCGTGAAACCCCAGCGACGCCAGCAGGCGCGCCGAACCAACATCCCAGGGGTTGGGAATGACGAAACAGCGCTCTCGGTGCAGGCGCACAAAGTCTTCCGCTTTTTCATATTGCGATTTCATGGAATATCCTTTGCGGGTTCGGGTAGTACGATCCGCAATTTAAGACAGTGCGGCTTTGCGGGTCAAACGAGATTTACGTCTACTTGTCATGCGTCAGGTGCATGTGAGGTCAATCCAAGCCCTGCTCCTGTTTGACGTCGCAACACTGGGCTTCTTCCCGTATCCAGGCAGTAACCTCCAGCACATCCTGGCGTGGATGGGGGGCGGTCTGGAGCAACCAATAGGCGAAACTGCCGGCTCGCGCATTTTCATTCGCGCTCAAGGCAACAAGGCGCTGGTCAGCCAGCATGGGTGCCACCAGTGCCTGGCGTCCCAGCGCGATACCTTGCCCAGCTATTGCCGCCTGAACGACCTGATTGTATTGATTGAAGCGTAGCATTCCCTTGGGTTTCGGAATCTCCGTACCCAGGGCGCTCAGGAAATCCGACCAGTGCAGCCAGGGGTATTTCGGATTGTCGAATTCCAGCAGTACCTGGCCGGCAATTGCCTCCAGCAAGCTCTGATGCGGTTTTGCAAGGGAGGGGCGGATGACCGGCAGGATTAATTCGCCAAACAAGCGCACAGCACCCTGCGGCGCGTTTGTTTCAGGGCAATAGCGTATGGCGATATCGACCCCTTCGGTTTTCAGGTCAAGCGGCTTGTCGTTCGAGGTCAGGCACACGTCGATGTGCGGATGGCGTTGCCGAAGACTGCCGAGCCGGGGAAGCAGCCAAAGGCCGGTCACGCTGATACACCCCCCGATGGTGACAGGGGCGCGGCTCCTGCTTTCCGACAAGGCTCCCCATGCTTCCTGCAACTGTAGCAAGGCGTCATCCGCAATCCTGAATAAGTGCTCACCCTCGGAAGTAAAGCTTATGGAACGGTAACCACGGTTCAGCAGCTTGACGCCAAGAGCTTCTTCAAGCGCTTGTACCTGGCGACTCACAGCGGATTGGCTCAGGCAAAGGTCTTGGGCGGCCAGGGTAATACTCATGCGCCGACCCACGGCAACGAAGCCGCGAACCAGGTCAAGGGAGGCTAAACGGAGAAGCGGGACTGGCATGTATATATCAATGCATAGGCTCGGTACTATATTCCACGGCCAGCGTGTGGCTTGTCCCGGCTTTCACGGTGACCGCGTTTTCCAGCGCGTTGGCGCTTTCGACGCAGACCATCGCACGCCAGCCGTCCGGGCCGAAATCGCCCATCTTGTCGGCTTTTTCGGCCCACGGCGTCCACACCACGGTGGAGCGGCTGCCGGATTTGGCGATGCGGATGCGGCGTTGCAGGCGGGTATCTTCGATCACGCATTCCGCTTCGGTGTCGACGTAGACGCGGTCGGTTTCGCCGCTGAAGGTGATCGCGCCGTCTTGTTGCTTGCGCACGCCGCCGCCGGCCTTGTCCATGTATTCGCAGCCTTCCAGGCCGAGCACTTTGACGTCGGAGATGTCGCCGATCTGGAGGTAGGTATGCAGCGCCTCGCCGATGACGAAATCGGCATCGCCCAGGTTGCGGGTGGTCAAGGCGATTTTCAGGGTCTTGCCGACGTTGACGAGGATTTCCGCCTTGCTGGGGTGGGGCCACATGGCGCGGGTGGCGTCGCTCTCCACCAGGGTCAGGGCGATTTCGGTCGAGCCGTCTTCCAGGGTGCGGGTTGCCGTGACATCCCAAGGCACGGTGCGGGCATGGCCGTGGCCGGGAAAACCGGCTTCGCTCGCGTGGGCGCCGAACCACGGCCAGCATACCGGGGCGCCGCCGCGGATCGATTTGCCCGGCGCCAGTTTGGCGAGTTTCGACAGCCATACTACCGGTGCGCTGGCCGTTGCCGGTTTCCAGGTCATCACGTGGCCGCCTTGCAGGCAGATGGTCGCGCTGGAATGCGCATTGGCGATTTCCGCGACGACCAGCCCGTCGCCGGCGAGGTTAAAACGCAGTTGGTCGGCGATGGCAAAACGGCTGTTGAGTGTTTCCAGGTTGTTCATGGCTTATTTTCCTTGAAGTGGTTTCAAAATTATTTTGTATGGCTGTGCCGGGCAAGTGCGGCGAGAAATTCGTCCCGTCCCGCTTCGATGGCGGTGTGCTGGCTTGCCAGCAGGTCGGCGGGTAGCAGGTTCTCGTAGCGCGCCAGTTCTTGGGTGCAGCCCGCGTAGAATACGTCGAAAGCGGCGACAGCGTCATCTGTGCGCAAGCGCTTTTCTTCCGTAACCTTGGCTGGCGCTTCGCCGCCGTCCAGCGGCCTGACTTGCGCGGAACGAGCCATGAAGCGGGATGCGCTGCCGATTTCCGGGCTGGCGAGGAGCGGGCTGGTTTTGACGTAGACCGCGCCGTCCGAGGCTTCAAAGCGCTGACCGATGGCGATGTCGTGGAATTTCATGAAAGCTGACCCTTTTCGAGCAAAGTTGATGCTTTTTAAACCGTGCAATTATATGCTTTACCTTCACGCCACAGGGGATGATACTGAGCATCAGGATTTCATGAAGGAGCACTGCCATGAGCCACAAACACAGCAACCTGATTCGCGCAATTTTCCATGATCCGGTCAGTGGAAACATCCATTGGCGCGAAATCGAATCCTTGCTGATCCATCTGGGCGCCAGCGTCACCCCCACCCACGGTGCGCGTTTCCGCGTGATCCTCAACGGTGCCGAGGATTTTTTCCACCACCCCCATCAAAGCAATGTCTGCGACCGTAACGTGATCAAGCACCTGCGTGAATTTCTGGCGCGCGCCGGGGTGACGCCGTCGAGTTACGAGAACGGCGAATAACGCCGTTTGCTTCGGGGGGGCTGGCTTAGACCTTCGCGTCGCTATGAGGGGCGCTCGTGTCCGGTAGCGTTTCCAGTTGGGTAGCTTGATATTGCTGGCGTTCCTGGGCCCGATCGCCGCGGCGCCTATCCATCCACCAGGCGAACAGCGGG
>CALMWM010000627.1 GCA_937873435.1 uncultured Gallionellaceae bacterium | reverse complement strand
GTCATTCGAGCCAACCGCAAGCTTGGTTCAAAGAAAAACGAAGCACTACACTAGCAATGCTGTGTTGTATGCCAAATTGACATTCTTTTTGTCGTCATTAGAAAGCATTGCTGCTGATAACAACTTCACATCTTTCTCAATCGTAACCGCTTCAAGCTCTACGTTCTCCGTAAATGAAAGCTGGTATTCAGATATCAGATATTTTCGCAGCTCCTCACGCCCCTCTGGCCGATCAATATTGCCGTACGTAAGGAACTGTCCCAGATATTTCTGCCATCCAATCACCTTTCCTTCTGCTTTTGCATAGAAGTAAGAACGAATCAGTATTTTCTCGCTGTTTCGAGCTACCTCTCTAGTGACATATGGTTCGATATCAGCAAAGTAGTTAATAAACTCATAGTAAGTACCTCGTATATGTGTATAAACCTCCTCGAGGACGCACTCTGACAAGAACAATTTTATGCCGGCTGCCGATGCCATCTTAAGCAAATTCCTTGCTACCTGGTCTTCAGGTTCAAGATAACGCTCAGATAACGCTTTCACAATGATATCGCTCCCTAGATACAACCTAAACGATGCGCTCATTGTGCTGAAATACTCAATAATGCGAGGCTCTGCCTGCAAGGTAAACAGCAGGACATATGTTCTAGATAAGTTTGTTAGGTATTCGCGTTGTCTTGGCGAACCATGGTAAAAAACTTTCCTAATGATGTTTTCGACGTAGTCTCGATAGAGCTCCTTGTTTGTTGCAGCAATTGACAATGTATCCAACACTTCATCTATACAATCCGCAATTATGGGGGGTGCATCTGTCTTGTCCGAGGAGGAAAGGAAATGCGCGAATAACAGCCCTTGTTTTTCGAAAACCGTGTGAACAACTCTTAGGACTGCATCCGCTACCAGTTGATAATCGCCATCATCACCATCAAATTGTTCGCTAGCTATAAGTTTGAGTTCTTCCATGAACTGAATTTTTAACGATTCGTCCATCTGAGTTTCTTCTTTGATGACCTGTCTCGTCTCATATGGAAGACAATACCTCTGCTCTTTTCTATACCATCTGATTTCCCTTCCGCTCGCATTCTTTGTTCGTAATGCGTCGAGACGCTGTCCAATATGACCTGTTAGGATTTTTTTTGCCCACGGAAATCTATCAAATATTCGTTCTCTGAGTTCACTTTCAGTTAAGAATATCCCCTTATCTGGGTCTGTATCTGATAAAGCCCACAGCACCATGCTGTCTGTTAATGAATGAACGAGCTTTCTATCCCCAAGTCTGTTACTCACTTCATGTTGCAGAAAGACAAAAGCGCTAGGATCTTTGACATGCGCTGATGTAAATGATGAATCCGGCCTTGTTAGTCTCTCAAGGAATTGAGTATAGACTGACAAGTGGTGGTTATAAGCCGCGATAGTCCCTGTTGAGTCATTTATATGACTCAAAACGTACTTCCTGTCTCGTATCTTTACTATTACCCCAAGCTCTTCCGTTAGAAGGTCCTCCTCTTTGTCGACATGCGGGATAAATCTTGATGTCAGGTAATAGAGGGTTCTTACCTCCCTGCCAAACTCAGTTAACCTTGCGACAGTTTTTCTTATCTTGTCTCGATGATTTTCTTGTGTAGTAAATTGATAATACGATCGACCAGCGCCGCAATCATACAGCCCATCAGCACCACCATCTTGCGTGCCACCAACTGGTACAAATTGCCTGCCCTCAAGAACAGAAAGGAAGTCTTGGGAAAATCTTTCAAAGGCAAAACCTTCAACTTTCTCCAGCGCGACTTGAACCAATTCTGGGTGAATATTGTCAGCGTTCAACTTGTATAACTCCCTATGTGTTTCTGTGACAACAGAATTGAATAATCGGGATCAGCATCACTATATTTCTTAAAACGGGTTATGAATCTTCAACACACCATCAATAACCTGCTCATGCTGCATGTCTTCGGTGGCGAGTGTTTCGCATCCGGCCGACAAGGCAGACGCCAGGATCAAACTGTCATAGTAGGCGTATCGGTACTTTTGCGCCAAGGCCAGCGCTTGCGCGATGGTATCCGGCATGACGGGGACGACGGTGCAGGCATCGCGGACTTCCGCAACGGCTTGCGCTACCACGTCAAAGGGCAGACCGAACTTGCGGCTCAATGTGTTGGCGAGTTCGCTCAAGACTTGTGTGCTGACCACGGGATTGCTTTGTTCGATGAGTGCGAGCGCTACGGCCCGCTTTTCCGGTTCGTCGCCGGAATAGAGATACACCACGATGTTGGTGTCGAGAAGAATCTTACCGCTCATTGGCGGCGTCGCGATTGAAGCGGTAGCCGCGCGTGGAGATGGTTGCGGCCTTGAACTGGGTCTTGCGCCGGGTTGCTTCGTTCACATCCTCCAGCAAAATTACCCGCACGTTCTTGCCGTTCCAGCCTTGATATTCGCTGGGCAAATCCACCACTCCGTCATGCGCCTTGCCGACAAATTCGATTGCTTGCATGGTCGATCTCCGCGTTGCATTAATGAGGCATTCTAGTCTGAGCCAAGCATGTTAACCAGAATTAACCGGGTCAACGTCGCTATTGTTTCACCCCTTCGCCACCCCATTCAACCCCAGCGCCAGAATCGCCGCATCGCGCGTCAGCAGCGTCAGCCTTTCATCGTAGGCCTGCGCGATGAGCAGCCGGTCGAACGGGTCGGCGTGGGCGCAAGTCAGGCTACGCGCGGCTTCGATGTGGCGCGGCAGGATAGGCAGCAGGACGAAGCCTTGCGCTTCCAGTGGCTCGGTCAGGGAGCCATCCGGCAGGGGTAGTTTGCCTTTGGCATTTTTCAGCACCATTTCCCACATGCTGGCGGTGCTGACGACGATCTCGGATTTTTCGACGAGGTGTTGCGTGGTTTTGCCCAAGCGCGCATCCGCCGTCATCCACCAATAGATCAGGTGGGTGTCGAGCAGGTAGCGCTTCACGGCAATTCGCCGCCGGCGAGTTCGTCGGCGATGGCCGCGTTGGTTTCCGGCGCATCCCAGTCGGCGTTTGCCTTGGGCAGCCCGGCCCATGCGCCGGGCTTGCGGGCGAAATCCTGTGCACCGATCTTGACCAGCCTGACGACGGGAACGCCCTTGTTGGCAATGATTACGTCTTCACCCTCCAGCGCGGCTTGCACGAGCTTGGAAAGCTGGCTTTTGGCTTCAAGCATATTGCATTGCATGGTTAACCCCTGAACGTCGCTAGATCAATGTTAGAAGCTTACACCTTCTGGCTAAGTTAGCCAACGGGACTCACCCTCTCCCCCGCCCCCTCTCCCGCTTGCGGGCGAGGGGAGCGAACCATAGCGACTAATCGGGGGGTAGCATCGATAGTTTTATCGCGAAATTTCATCCCACCTCAAGCCGCCAGCGGCTCAAAGCGATGTATCTGCGCCAGCACATCCGACAATTCCTTGGAGGCTTCCTCGACATCGTAATCCGCTTGCAGACCGAGCCAGAAGCCGCTGGTGGTGCCGAAGAAGGCTGCCAGGCGCAATGCGGTATCCGCCGTGATCGTGCGCTTGCCGGAGCATATCGCCGAGATGCGGGCTTCGGTGACGCCGATTTCCTTTGCCAGACGGTATTGCGAGATGCCGAGCGGGATCAGGAATTCCTCGCGCAGGATTTCGCCCGGATGGACGTTGTGCAATTTCGGTGTGCTTGCCTTAGTCATTGTTCTTGCTCCTAGTGATAGTCGCAGATTTCCACGCGACCTGCATGTCCGTCATTCCACGTAAAGCAGATGCGCCACTGGTCGTTGATGCGGATGCTCCATTGCCCGACCCGATCGCCTTTCAATAATTCAAGCCGATTATTCGGTGGAATCCGCAAATCTTCGATCCGCTGCGCGTTGTTAATCATCCGCAGCTTGCGGCGCGCCACTTGCTGAATTTGATTGGGCAGGCGGCGCGAAAATTCGCCCTGCCAGACCTTGCGGGTTTCTTCGTCGTGGAAATCCGTAATCATGGAGAACGATACTCTCGCACGGCGAAAGCATTGTCAAGGGGGAGTTGAACGGGTTCGCGCCAATTTCATGAACCATCGCGGCACGACTGCCGTCACCCCCCGAACAATTCGTCGAGCGGGTTCTTGCCGGTCGGGGCGTTCGCGGATACGCGCTTCGCCGTAAACTCTTCCTCGATGTTGTCGCGGTAGTAGCTCCAGGCCGACCCCGAGCTGCTGAGGCGGCGCCAGGTTTCCTCGCCGACGCCGCTGTATTGCAACATGCTGCCGTCGTCGAGCTGGACTTGCAGCAGGCGGGAGCGCGCGTCGTAGCCGATGGCGCGCAGCTTGCCCGAACTGATTTTCTTCATTTCCATGGCGCTGACCTTGTAACCATACCGTTCCAGGGAATTATTACATAGCCCCGATTAGCGGGGATTACAATACGCACGAATTATCGCGGCAACGCATCGGCACAACAGACTGGATTAATGGGAGAGCGCAAGGTAAATGGGGCTAAGTGATGAAAGCTTGATGAAACTGGCGCAATCGGCGGCGCAGGCCACCGTTTCCTGCTTCAGCCGGAAATCCGGGGTGGAACCCGCGCTGGAATTGAGCAAGGCGGTAAATTTCCAGTTGGGAACGGCATTCGAGCGCTTCCGGGAGAGAAATGCCGATATTCAGTGCCAGGAAGGCTGCAAATTTTGCTGTCACTTGCGCGTTGCGGCATTTCCCTACGAGGCTGCCGCGATTGCTTCCTACATCGATAGCGAGCTGCCGCAGGAACAAGCCGGGGAATTGAAAAAACGCATCGCCGAAAAGGCCGCGCTGATCGCCGGCATGAGCGAGGAGCAGCACTTTACGACGAATATCGAGTGCGCGTTTCTCCACGAGGGAAAATGCTCGGTCTACCCGGTGCGCCCTTCCTCCTGCGCCGGCTATCATTCGATGAGCATGGCGCAGTGCGAATATTCATTCCATCATCCCAGCGATTTGGAATCCGCCATTCCCGACCTCGAAGAGTTGCGGCAGTTTCATGGGGCTATCGACGAGGGCATCAAGCAGGCGCTGCTGGCATTGGCGTTCGATGCCAGGAAAGGCGAACTGCACACGCTGATGGCCAAGGCGCTCAAAAACCTTCCTGATTAGCAATCATCTTCAGCCGGATTTTCCGTTCATGGTTCGACAGGCTCGCCACGAACGGAAAATCAACTCCTACTCAAGCTATCGTTCGCCCTGAGTCTGTCGATAGGCGAGGCACAAGCATGGCGGTTAGCGAGTGATCGGCTTGTAGCGTATCCGCTTCGGCTTCGCGCCCTCTTCGCCGAGGCGTTTGCGTTTGTCGGCTTCGTATTCCTGGTAGTTGCCGTTGAAGAAGTTCCATTGCGATTCGCCTTCCGCGGCGAGGATGTGGGTGGCGATGCGGTCGAGGAACCAGCGGTCGTGGGAGATCACCAGCACGCAGCCGGCGAATTCCAGCAGGGCGTCTTCCAGCGCGCGCAGGGTTTCCACGTCGAGGTCGTTGGAGGGTTCGTCGAGCAGCAGCACGTTGCCGCCTGCGATCAGGGTCTTGGCGAGATGCAAGCGGCCGCGTTCGCCGCCGGAGAGGTTGCCGACGATCTTCTGCTGGTCGCCGCCCTTGAAGTTGAAGCGTCCGATGTAGGCGCGGCTGGGGGTTTCGTACTTGCCGACGGTGAGGATGTCGGCGCCGCCGGAGATTTCATCGAACACGGTTTTCTTGCTGTCGAGCGCTTCGCGGCTCTGGTCGACATAGGCCAGCTTGACGGTCGGGCCGATTTTCAGGGTGCCGCTATCCGGCTGTTCCTTGCCGGTGATCATGCGGAACAGCGTCGATTTACCGGCGCCGTTGGGGCCGATGATGCCGACGATGGCGCCGGGCGGGATCGCGAAGTTCAGATTGTCGATCAGCAGGCGCTCGCCGTAGGCCTTGGAGACGCCGTCGAATTCGATCACGCTGTCGCCGAGGCGCTCGGCCACTGGGATGAAGATTTCCTGGGTTTCGTTGCGCTGCTGGTATTCGTAATTCGAAAGTTCGTCGAAGCGCGCCAGACGCGCCTTGCTCTTGGCCTGGCGGGCCTTGGGGTTCTGCCGCACCCATTCGAGTTCCTGTTTCATCGCCTTGGTGTGGGCGTCGAGTTGTTTCTGTTCCGTCTCCAGGCGCGCTTCCTTCTGTTCCAGCCAGCTCGAATAGTTGCCCTTCCACGGGATGCCGTGGCCGCGATCCAGTTCCAGTATCCATTCGGCGGCGTTGTCGAGGAAGTAGCGGTCATGGGTGACCGCCACCACGGTACCGGGGAAGCGCACCAGGAACTGCTCCAGCCACTCCACCGATTCGGCGTCGAGGTGGTTGGTGGGCTCGTCGAGCAGCAGCATGTCGGGCTTGGACAGCAGCAGTTGGCACAGCGCGACGCGGCGTTTTTCGCCGCCGGAAAGGTGTTCGATCCTGGCATCCCAGGGCGGCAGGCGCAGCGCGTCGGCGGCCACTTCGAGCTGCTGCTCCGGGCTGCCGCCGTCGCTGGCGGCGAGGATCGCTTCGAGGCGCGCCTGTTCGGCGGCGAGCGCGTCGAAATCGGCATCGGGGTCGGCATAGGCGGCGTACACCGCGTCCAGCTTGGACTGCGCCTCGAATACCTCACCCAAGCCTTGCTGCACCGCTTCGCGCACGCTCTGGCTGGGGTCGAGCTGGGGTTCCTGCGCCAGGTAGCCGATCGAAATGTTCGGCTGCCATTGCACTTCGCCTTCGAATTCCTTGTCCACCCCGGCCATGATGCGCAGCACGGTGGATTTACCAGAGCCGTTGAGGCCTAGCAGGCCGATCTTGGCGCCGGGGAAAAAGGACAGCGAAATATCCTTGATGATTTGCCGCTTGGGCGGGACGACTTTGCTCACGCGGAGCATGGACATTACATATTGGGCCATGGTATTCGAATCGGAAATAGTTGGTCGGGAAGCTTATTTCATCGCGTGGACGATCTCGGACAACACCCGCTCCATCGCGTCCAGGCGGCGTTGCATGGTGTCCAGCTTGTTGTTCATCTGGCCGACATTGAAGAAGCTCACGTCGTCCACCGGCGTCGAGAGCGCATTGGCGTAACCTAGCCAGGACGAATCGTAGACCTTGACGTTCTTGAAGCCCAGGTCCTTCAACACCGTGGCGCTTTCGGCGGCACGTACCCCGCTTTGGCAATAGACGATGGTTTCTTTCTCGGGGTCGAGCTTGGCGTACAGCGTCTTGAGCTGGTCCAGCGATTTCAGGCCCATCCCGTCCTTGCTGGCGACTTCCTTTTTAGCCAGCTTGGCCGGGGTATCGGGGTCGGCCCAGTTTTTCTGGAAAGGGATATTGACCGCGCCGGGGATATGCCCGCCGCGAATCGCGCGGATGTCCACGCCGCTGAATTCCTTGGGCGAACGCGCGTCGACGATCTGCACGTTGGAATTCAATTTGCTCACAACTTCCTCGGTGACCACCGCCAATTCGGGGTGCGGCTGGAGTTTGAGGGCGACCGGGAGATGCTTGGCCGGTTCGGTGCTGATTTCCTTTTTCGCCGCTTTCCAGTCGTCGATGCCGCCGTGATAAATATGCGCATTATTGCCGCCGAAATATTGCACCGTGAACAAACCGAAGTACACGTAGGGGTCGGCCTTGTCGCCGTAGACGATGATTTCGCGCGCCGGGTCGATGCCGGCATCGCCGAGAATTTTTTCGATCTGCGGGGTCGGCAGGTAGTCCTCGTTATGCTCGAAGCGCAATACCGTACCGACGCTGCCGATATTCAGCGCGCCGGGAATGTGACCCTTGCGGAAATCGTCGGCGCTGCGCACGTCCCACAGCAGCGCGCCGTGCTTTTGCGCCTCGGCGACGAAGGCGGTATCGACGATCAGCTGTTTTTCCGCAGCGGCTGCCGCTGCCAGGTTGGTGAACAAAGCCAGCGCGGCGAACAGGAACGATAGGGTGTATTTCATGCGACCTCCGAAAATAAAAGCAGTTTTTAGTTTTGAGTGTTTAGTGCTGAGTTGTGGTATGCGCTTCGCGCCTGATCCAAGTACCGGCGCGCAGGGCGCGGCGACCTCAACTAAACACTCAAAACTAAACACTTAAAACTGTTCTTATTCTTATTCTACACGGGTTCCCGCTGCTTGAATCAAGCGCCATTTCGCCGCGCGCGGCAGGCGCTTGATGGCCATCTCGCGGCGGCTGGCAGCAGCGCGGTCGGGTTGGCCTTCGCTATACGCCACCTGCACCGGCACGCGGCTTCGGGTGTATTTCGACGCGGTGCCGGCATTGTGCGCGGCGAGGCGTTTTACCAGGTCGTTGGTGATACCGGTATAAAACGTACCGTCGGCGCATTCGAGGATGTAGCAAATCCAGCTCAAGCGCGCCTCCAGCGCAGCGCCGCCAGCATCGCGGCGGCGACCAGCAACACGGGCAGGTTGCCGCCGAGCACGTAGGGCGTCGCGCCTGCGAAGCCTTGTGCCGTGCCGTCGAGCCGCGCCACCTCGAATTGCGGCGCCAGCTTCACGGTCTTGCCGTGCTGGTCGATGATCGCGGTGACCCCGGTATTGGTGGCACGCAGCATGTAACGCCCGGTTTCCAGCGCGCGCATTCTGGCTATCTGCAAATGCTGCCAGGGCGCGACCGAATCGCCGAACCACGCATCGTTACTGACATTCACCAGCAGGGTGGCTTGCGGCAACTGGCTGATCATCTCCTCGCCGAAGGCATCCTCGTAGCAAATCGCCAGCGCCAGTTTCTGGCCGGCCACTTCCAGCAGCTTCTGGTTTTCCGCACCGCGCGCGAAGTCGTCGAGCGGGATGTTGAGCACTTGGTGCACCAGCCACGGGCCGAACGGCTTGAGCGGGATGAATTCACCAAACGGCACCAGGTGGCGCTTGCGGAAGATTTGCACCGGCGCCGCGCCGAAGCCCAGCACGCTGTTGTAATAGTTCTTGCCGTCGAATTCCGGCGCGCCGATCAGGATGTCGCCGCCGAGACCGTTGGCGTGTGCCGCCAGTTGCTCGTAATAGCCGCGCGGCACTTCATCGATGAACATCGGCAGCGCGGTTTCCGGCATCACGATCAGGCGCCCCCGGCTTTTCAGCGCCAGGTCGCGGTACAGATCGAGCGTGGCGACGGCCTTTTCCGGGCGCCATTTCATTTCCTGCGGCACATTCCCCTGCAACAGGCTGACCGTGAGCGGCGCGCCTTGCGCCTGCGTCCATTCGACATGTTGCAAGCCCCAGCCGGCCAGCCACAATCCGGCCAGCAGCGCCAGCGGCAAGGACAACAATTTACGGTGCTCGGCCAGCAGCGCCAGGCTCCCCGCGCTCAAGGCCACCGCCAGCGTCACCCCGTACACTCCCGCCAGCGGCGCAAAACCGGCCAGCGGACCGAGGGGCGCCTGGGAATAGCCGAGCGCCAGCCAGGGAAAACCGGTGAAGATCCAGCCGCGCAACCATTCCAGCAACACCCACAGCGCCGGCAGCGCCAACATCAGGCGCCGCAGCGCGCTGCCGCCGATGCGCGCCTGCAACCAGCCGACAGCGGCGGGAAAGAGCGCCAGCAGCGCGCAAAACAGCAAGGTCGCAACCACCCCCACCGGCAGCGGCATCCCGCCGAAATCGTGGAGGCTGACGTAAACCCAGTTCACCCCCGCGCCGAACAACCCCATCCCGAACGCGAAGCCGATCCAGGCGGAATGGCGCGCCGGCGCATGTATCCACTGGCGGAACAGCACGGCCAGGGCGAGCGGCGGCAGAATGAAAATATCGAAAGGGGAAAAACCGGCGACAGTCAGCACACCGAGGAAAAAAGGCACCAGCAGCGAGCGTAAGCGGGCAAAGAGAAATGGCGTCATGGCGTTATCGTTAATTTTCAGGCGCTATTATAGTGTGTAGAAGGTCAGGCCTGAACTCTTGCAGATATGCCGTCGAAGCAGCCGATTCGATGCCTTCATGGCATCCTAGCTAGCGGGAAAAAAATCATCTAAACTCAAATAATATAAGTGTTTTATTTTAAAACCATTTAGGGGATAGATCATGAAGATGCTTGCTCTCTTTTCAGCAATGAATGGCGCATTCATGGTGCTATCCCACGGCCCTCTCGAATCTTCCGGCAAAAAGAGTTTCTCGAACTATTTGGCAGAAACCGCTGTCGCATTTCTGGCCGTCGCCTTGATCACCGTTCTTGCCTGGCCGTTCCGGCACCTCCTTGATGCGGCGAACATCAAGACCTTCTATCTCCTCGGAATTATTTGGATTGCTTACAAGGATGGGGAATGGGCAACCATCATCGCTTCGGCCTTCAGCATTCTGGCTTTCACTTTCTTTTACGTGGAACCCATTTTCAGCTTCTCGCAAAAGGATGTGGAATACCTGGTGTCGTTTTCCGGTTTTCTGCTCGTGGGGCTCTTGGTGCATACCCTGACCAGCCGCCTCAAAAGCACCATCACCCAGCTCGAATCGAATAACGCCAACCTGGACGCGAGGGTTAAAGAGGAACTGGAGAAAAACCGCACCAAGGACTTGATAGTCATCGAACAGTCGCGCTATCTGGCGATCGGCGAGGTGCTGCACAATATTGCCCACCACTGGCGTCAACCCCTGACCGCGCTCGGCATGATCTGCGCCAACCTGAAAGATGCGTACCAATTCAACGAACTAGACGAAAAACTGATCGACCAGTCAGTTAGCGACTCCGACCGGATACTGAAAAATCTGTCCGCCACCATAGACACTTTTCGCAATTACCTGGAACAAGACCAGGCTTCGACGGCATTTATGCTGAATGAGGCCATTGAGGGTGTAATCAGCCTGATTCATCCGGCCTATGACAGCGCAGGCATCGTTATCAACTTTGAATCCGACAAGCAACAAGACATAGAGCTAACAGGTTCTTCTGCCGATTTGACTCAGGCTTTGTTGGCCATTTTGTCCAATTCGCGCGATGCTTTTCTGGAAAGAAATATCACCAACAAGCGAGTATCCATTACTGTCGAAAGAATAAAGGAAGGCGCGGTTATCCGCATTACCGACAATGCCGGGGGAATATCCGAAGAAATTCTCCCCAGAATATTCGACCCTTATTTCACGGCGAAGCAACAAGGTTCCGGCCTGGGACTCTTCATCGCCAAAATGGCGGTGGAAAAGATGGGCGGCAATATTAGCGTCCAGAATATGAACGGTGCCGTAGAGTTCAGCATCCAATTTCAAGGAAGCAGCGCGGGAAGCCCTCCCGCAGGTAGCCAGCCCCCTGCGCGGAAATGACGCACGCCCAGCCCCAAGCCGGATGCGTTCATATTGACGGGGCGAAACTGGAAGTTCACTTTTGACTGGCTCTCAAGGATCAAGCAGGGGCCGCCACATAATATAATGGCTTCCTCCCCTAGCCATTGTATTCACTGCTGACCAAATGAATACCAACCTCATCGAGTCCCGATTTTCCGGTACGCCGCGCACCCGTTTTCTGCTGGAACTGTTCGGCAATTCGGCGCAATTCCCGATTGCCAACATCCTGCTCGAAATGCTGCTGGGGGGGCCGCTCGCCTACCTCTTCGAGCCCGACCCTTATATCATCCTGTTTGCCGCGCTGGCACAGGCCTATTGTCTCAGCCGTTGGGAAAACTCCGCCCGCCCCCGGCGTTTCCTCGGCAACCTGATCGGGCCGGCGCTTTACACTCTGATCGAGGCGAGCATTGAAGGTGGTGCATTTTTCGATGCACCCCATCACTTGGCCTACTGGGGCTTCGCACT
>CALMWM010000626.1 GCA_937873435.1 uncultured Gallionellaceae bacterium | reverse complement strand
GAGACGTTCGGCGCGCAGGGCACGCACACCATCACGTCTTCTTCGCTTGGATTGAATAACTGATAGGAGTAGCGACAGTATGATTATCCAACCCAACCCGGCCGCTCAATATCTGGCCCTCAAAACCACAAATCAGAACGTTTTCGATACGACGTACACCGACGATAGCGAACTCGCTCATGTCGTGGCGATGGACAACCGGTACCGGTTCGATCTGTTCGTCGCCTTCAGGCTGCTGGGGGCCACATCGGGCTACAAATTCAGACTCTCGGCGCCCGGAGACGCACTCAGCGAAGTTCTTGGCGACGCGCAGGTCTTCGATGGCGCATTGAATGTCGTCGCAAACGTGAAGGTCGATGCCAACGCCCCGTTTGCCCTCACGGGAGCGCTGGGGGCCGGCTTGCATACCCTGCATGCCCGCGGCACGATTCAGATCGCCACCGGGTTCTCCGGCAAGCTGCAATTCCAGTTCGCGCAGAACGTGCTCGATGTCGTGAACGCGATCCGCGTGCTCAATCGGTCGTATCTGGAAATTGAGGGCTGGGGCTGATGGGTTTCGTTGCCGGCGATCTAGTCAAGGAAACCACCGCCAGCACCGGTACGGGCGCGCTGACACTCGCCGGCGCGGTCTCCGGGTTTCAGACGATCGCCTCGATCCCAGGAATTGCGGACGGTGATCAGCTGATGTTGGCGGTCAAGCACCAGACACTCGCGGAGTGGGAGACGAGTCTGTGCACCTGGAATTTGGGAGCCGGAACGATCCGCCGCGACGTGGTACTGGAAAGTTCCAACGCCGACGCGCCGGTGAACTTCAGTGCCGGCACAAAAGACGTGTACTGCACACTGCCGGCGCAAAGTGCGACGCCAGCAACGAACCGTAAACCGAAAGGCAGGGTCGTGATTCCTCCGAATACCTGCGCCACGGTAAGCAATCAATACGAGATCCCGGCCGGCGTTCAGGTTGAAATCGCCGCCGACGCAACGCTGGAGATCGGCTAATGGGCACGCTCTACAATTCAGGCGGATCCCCGACGGCTCCGGCGGTCGGAAAGGTCGAGCAGTACACCGACAGCGCAGATCGCCGCAGCAAGACGATAGACGAGAAGGGGGTCATTTCTACCCTCGTCGACAATGAACTCTACAACTGGTTCATCAACCCGCAGTGCCGGTTCGCGCAGCGACAGGCGCCGGGAACCCTGACGACATATTCTGTGGTCGGTGGCCGCATCTATGCCGGGGATATGATTTTCGTCGGCAATGAAAATGCGAGCGTGCAGTGGCAACGCATCGATACCGCAGCGGCCCCGGAAACCGGCCTGCAGGCGCGCTACTACGGCAAGCTGAAGAAGCTTACGGCGGCCGGGAAGATGTACGCCGGGCAAGCCTATACCGCCGAAGAGACCTGCAATCTGCGCGGCAGAACCATCCGGTTCCAGTTCAAGACCAAGGTCAGCGTCGCCGCGACGATGGCGATTCGCATCGGCGTGATGCAACTCACGTCGGCCGGCACGGCGGACACCATACCGAGTACCGCGAATCTGTTCTTCACGGCTATGGGGGCGGCCTCCGTAGACCCGACTCCGGGCGCGAATCTCGCGTACATCGCGCCGAAGGCCGGCATTACCTACGATGCGGGCACCGTCAACGGCAATGCCGTGGACTACACGGCGACTACGAGTTGGGTGCGCATCGGCGTTGTCGTCGATGTGCCGACGAATTGCAGGAATCTCATCGTCCTCGTCTGGACCAACGGTCAGCCGGCGGCGAATGACGAGTTGAATGTCTCCGAGTTTTCGGTGACCGACGGCCAGGAAGTGCAGGACTGGACTCCGGTTCACAGCGAGATCGATTTTGGCCGCTGCCTACAACACTACGCGAAGACGTTCGCGATCGATACTGCGCCCGCACAGAATGCCGGCGTGACGACAGGATGCCTGCGTTCAGTTCTAGGAAAGGCCGTGGCAACCGCATTGGCGGCGCAATTCCAGTGGCGTTTCCCGATCAATATGTGGAAAGCGCCCGGTACCGTGACGACGTACAACCCGGGCGCGGCGAACGCGCAGGTGCGCCAGATCGGCGGCACCGCGGGGGATCTGACGGCCACGGCTACGGCCAACATCACCGAGCAATCAGTCGATGTCACGGCAACCGGGATTGCCACCGGCGCGGTCGGCGATCAGGTCGGTGTGCATCTTTCCGCCGAAGCGTTCCTGTAAGAAATGAGTTACGGACATGCTGGGTATAGCGAACTCCCGTATTCCGGGGTAGCGGTTGTTGGGGGGACCTCGCCCCCAGCGACATCCACCGTCGTCGCGCTGATTGGCGCCGGGGTAATGGCGAATCTTGCGCAGAAGGCTGCGGTGACTTCGGCGGTGATGATCGGGGTCGGCATGTTGCGGTACACCACAGCAAAAGGCGGAACGACTGCAGGCACTCTTATCGGCGCCGGGGCGCAGACAGCGGTTACGCGTAAGACGGGCCGCACTGACATTCTCGCGATAGGCAGCGGCTACGTTTCGGTTTTGACCCGCAAAGCCGTGAGTACGAGCGTTACGGGCATCGGCGGCGGGACGATGCAGGAAGGCGCAGGATCTCCGGTCGCCGCCGCGGGTTCGGACTGGTTCATCCTTACCCGCCGTCGTCGTCGATAGGGGGTGGGGGCCTTGATTGCGGATCTTGCGGGTATCCTCCGCATGTGACTCGAAGACCAGAGAACAACGACCCTCTCGATCTCGCCGCCCAGGAAGAGGCCGAACGCGCAAGCGAAGAAGCCACCCGCCTGAAGCGGCAATTGGAAGTGGACGACCTCAAGTGGTTGATGGGGCACAGGCAGGGAAAGCGGTTCATGTACCGATTGCTGGCGTCCTGCGGAAATTTTCGCTCTTCGCTAGACAGTGACACGGTGATGATGGCCGCGAAAGAGGGGGCACGGAACATCGGCCTGGAGTACGTCGCCGATATCACCGAGTGTTGTCCCGAGAGGTATATTGAAATGTTGAAGGAGCGCAAGGAAGATGCCCGACGCACCGCAGGCGAACGCACCGGCTAGCGCCGCTGCACCCGCTGCAAGTTCGGCCCCGGTCGCAGCCCCGGCGAATTCATCCGCCACTGTCGCCGCAGTCGCCAATCCCGCCCCGGCCGCCGTTGCCGCAACCCCCGCGCCTGCCGTCGATCCGGCCGCCGCTGCCGTTGCCAAGCCCGGAGATGCCGCCCCCGCGAGCTTGGCGAAGGAGACGGTGAAAGCCGTTGTCCCCGAGAAGTACGATTTCAAGGCCCCGGAAGGCGTCACGCTCGACACCGATATTGTCGGTGCCCTCGAAGCGACGGCCAAGGAGCTGCAACTGCCGCAGGAGGCAGCGCAGAAAGTCTTTGATCTCGGCGTCAAGCACGCGCAGAAAATGCAGGAAGCCTTCGCGGCCTCGGTGGCACAAGCACAAGCCGATTGGCGCAAGGCTTCGGAAATCGATCCGGAATTCGGCGGCGATAAGCTCGATGAGAATCGGGCGATTGCGAAACTCGCGCTCAAGGGCGCGTCTCCGAAATTGATCGAGTTCCTCGAACAGACCAAGCTGGGCGATCATCCGGAGATTTTTCGGTGGATGCTCCGGGTCGGCCGACAGTTCTCCTCCGACACCTTCGTGGCCGGCAAGCCGACCGCGCAAGCCGGGGACCCCGATGCAGCGCGCGCGGCGCGACTGTACGGCGCCACGGCGCAACAGTAAAGGACACGCAACATGGCTTCTCTCGGACAAAGCGGCAAAGTCACTCTGGTCGATGTCGCGAAAACCCTGGATCCCCAGGGCAATACGCTCGATGTCGCAGAACTCCTCAACCAGTCCAACGAGGTCCTGTTGGACATGCCCTTCTATGAGGCGAACAGCGTCACCGGACACCTTTCCGGCATTCGCACCGGCCTCCCGACGGCGATCTGGCGGCAGATGTACCAGGGCGTGCCGGCGAGCAAGAGCGTGCGCGAGAACGTCACCGATTCGCTCGGCATGCTCGAAGCCCGCTCCGAGGTGGATGTCGAAATCGCGAAGCTGTCGAACAATCTCGCTTCTTTCCGTCTGTCGGAAGCCGACTCGTTCATCGAAGCGATGAACCAGACGATGGCGCAAGCACTGTTCTACGGCAACACGGCCGTCAACCCCGAACAGTTCATGGGTCTTGCACCCCGGTTTTCTGCGATTTCGGGTGCGGCCAACGCGCAGAACGTCCTCTCGCAAGCCGGTGCCGGTGCCGACAACACGAGCGTGTGGCTTGTGGGCTGGGGGCAGAACACGGTGTTCGGCATCTATCCGAAGGGCTCGAAGGCGGGGCTGGAACATCAGGATCTTGGCGAGATCGATGCCTTCGATGCGAGCAACAACCGCTTCCGGGCCTACGCGGACCTGTGGAAGTGGAAGTGCGGTCTGGTGGTCAAGGACTGGCGCTATGTCGTACGCATCTGCAACATCGATGTGTCCGATCTCATCGGCAGCACGGGCTCGCAGAACGCGCAGCAACTTATTAAGGGGATGATTGCCTCGATGGCGAACATTCCGGCGATGGGCCGATGCACGCCGGTCTTCTACGCCAATCGTACTGTCAAGAAGATGCTGTCGATTCAGGCTCTCGACAAGAGCCAGAACGTGCTCGCGCTTCAGCCGGGGGTGCAGCAGCTTGGCACCGTCGCGCCGGGCTCGGTCGCGCAGGGCAACGTCTCTTTGCTGGGGGTTCCGGTTCGTACCGTGGACCGCATCCTCAACAGCGAAGCGGTTGTGGCGTAACCGCCGCCCTCTGACAAGGAACTCACACCATGATTCTTGATCTGCAAACCAAGTTCAGCGCGGCGCAAGCGGTCACGGCCTCGGCCATTTCGACCAACACCCTTGATCTGCGCAACGCCGCCACGCCGACGCTGGGGGACGAGGCCCTGAGTGGCCGCAATCCCTGGCTCATCATCCAGACCGACGTCGCGGCTACGGCGGTCGGGGCCGCAACGGTCACCTTCACCCTCGAATCCGATTCGGACTCGGCTCTCTCGACCTCGCCGACGGTGCACTACTCGACCGCGGCGATCGGCAAGGCGACGCTCGTGATCGGGTATACGGCGGTGCGCACGCAGCTTCCGTCCGGGGACTACGAGCGCTGGCTCGGCGTGCGCTACACGGTGGCGACCGGCCCGCTTACGACGGGTTCGTTCACCGCTTATCTCACGATGGACCCGCAGCGCAATGTGATCTATCCTGTCGGGTTCACGGTCTAACAGGAGGCGTTCATGCGAGTACGTGCAATCGCGGAGGGGTACGACAACGTGGCGGTCCGCCAACCCGGAGACGAGTTCGATCTGCCCGACGGGGCGAAGGGCAAGTGGTTTGTGCCCGTTGAACCCAAAGCGAAGCCGGGCCGTGCATCTCGTCCCCCGGTCGAGGAGGACAACGCGAGCCTCACCGAATAGGATCACGCGGTCGCAACGCAGCTTTGACGGGGGCCTCGCGCCCCCGTTTTTTCAAGGGCGAGGGACATGGCTTCCGACATCGATATTTGCAATCTTGCGCTCTCGCATATCGGAGATCCGGCCGACATCTCGGCGATCGAACCCCCCGACGGGAGCGTGCAGGCCGAGCACTGCGCGCGGTTCTATCCGATCGCGCGCGATCAACTGCTCGCGTCACACCCTTGGGGTTTCGCGACGAAGCGCATTGTAGGAGCGGTGCTCAGCACCTCCGAGTTGCCGGCGAGCTGGGGCTACGCTTATGCTTTTCCGAATCCGTGTCTCGCGGTGACGGATGTCTTCTTGCCGGATGCGACGGACGATCTTGCCCCGCAGAATTTCATCGGCGAGACGCTGCAGGACGGCACGCGGGTGATCTTTACTAATGCCGGGAATGCAGTATTGCGTTACGTGGTCCCGATCACGGACACGACCAAATTCTCCGCGCTCTTCATTACCGCGTTCGCGCGTCTGCTCGCGTCCTACCTTGCCGGACCGATCATCAAGGGCAAAGAAGGCCGCGCCGAAGCCAAGGCGCAACGCCTGCTATTCGAGCAGCTTGAATTCCCGCGGGCAGCGACGGGGGATCATCTGACGCGGCGGAATAACCAGTATCGGGATGCGACCCCGGCCGGGGTGGCCGCGCGCGCATGAGCAAGCAGCTTACGCGATCTTTTGCCGGGGGCATCTTGTCCCCGGAGTTGCTTGGTCGGCCAGACCTCAACAAGTTCCAGACCGGCGTCGCGGAAGCGATCAACTTCCTGGTCTATCCGCACGGGCCGCTGGCGAATCGGACCGGGGATGAATACGTGCTCGAGGTAAAGGACAGCACGAAGCTTACCGTGGGGATGCCATTCATCTATTCGACGGCGCAATCCTACGCATTGGAATTCGGGGATCAGTACGTGCGTTTCCATACGCAGGGCGCGACGGTGCTCGAGGCCGCGCAGAACATCAGTGCGATCACGAAGGCGAATCCCGGGGTGTTGACTTACGTCGGCGCCGATCCGGCCAACGGTGATTGGATGTTTCTCTCCGGCATCGGGGGCATGACGCAGTTGAATGGGCGTTTCGTAAAGGTCGCGAACGTTAACGCGGGGGCGAATACCTTCGAGTTGATCGATCTTGCCGGGGCCAACATCAACACCACGGGGTACGGGACTTATACCGCGGGAGGAACGATCGCGCGCGTCTACACGATCGCTTCTCCCTATCTCGAAGCCGATCTGCTCGACTTGCACTTTGCCCAATCGGCCGATGTGCTGACGATCACGCACCCGAACTATGAAACCCGCGAACTACGTCGTGCGGGGGCAACGAGTTGGTCTTTCACGATCCCGGCCTCGACGCCGACGCAAGTTGCGCCGACGGCGGTGGTGGTAACGCCCAACGCGGTCGGGGCCGTGACCTATAGTTACGTGGTGACGGCGATCGCAACCTCGGGGCTGGAAGAATCGCTCGGGTCAACCGCAGGGTCGAATGCCGTTTGTCAGGACTTATCGGCGGCCGGAGCATTCAACACGGTGACGTGGACCAACGCGGCGGGGGCCGTGCGCTACAACGTTTATCGTGGCGTTAACGGAGTCTACGGCTTCGTTGGGCAAGCGGCCACCGGAGCCACGGGGTTCAAGGATATCAACTACGCCCCGGACTTCACGATCACCCCGCTGCAATCCTCCGCGCCTTTCGTCGGAGCCGGGAACTATCCGACGGCGGTGGGATACTACCAGGGCAGACGGTGGTACGGAGGCACGAACAACAAGCCGCAGAACCTCTTCGCAACGCGTTCGGGAACCGAGAGCAATATGTGCACCTCGATCCCGACGAAGGATGATGACGCAATCGAGATCCGCATTGCCGCGAGACAGGTACAAGCCATTCGCCACATCGTCCCCCTGGGGGATCTGTTGTTGCTTACCTCGGGCGGGGAATGGATGGTGTTCGCCGCGAACTCCGATGCGCTCACCCCGGCATCGATCGATCCGCGGTTGCAAAGCGCGCTCGGCGCGAATATGGTACAGCCTATCCTCACCAGCAATGCCGTGCTGTTCGCCTTCGATCGCGGCGGACGTATCGGGGAGATGCAGTATTCGCTCGAGCAGAAGGGATATGCGACCAACGATCTGTCGATCTACGCGCCCCATCTTTTCGACGGCTACACGATCAAGAGCATGGCGTGGTCGCGTGGGTTGCATCGTACGGCTTGGTTCGTGCGCTCGGATGGCAAGATGCTCGGGTGTACCTATGTTCCGGAGCAACAGGTTTCAGCGTGGCATCTGCACGAGACGGATGGATTCTATGAGTCCGTTTGCACCATTCCCGAGGGCGCCGAAGACGTGCTCTATTCGACGGTTCGGCGAACGCTGAATGGACGCACGGTGCGCACCGTCGAGCGCCGCCGCACCCGGCTCTTTGCTTCTCAGGCCGCGGCATTCTTTGTCGACTGCGGGCTCACCTATAGCGGCGCGCCGGCAACCACGATATCGGGGCTCTGGCATCTTGAGGGGGAGACCGTTGCGATCCTTGCCGACGGTGCGGTGCTCCCGCAGCAGATCGTGGTCAACGGCGCGATTACCCTGGATCAGGCCGCGAGTATCGTCAACGTGGGGTTGCCGATTCGCGCGCGGGCCAAAACCCTGCCGATCTCGCTGGAGATGGAGGCGCTCGGGCAGGGGGCGACGAAGAATATCAATAATCTCTGGCTTCGAGTGCATGAATCCTCGGGCATCTTCGCCGGCCCCAGCTACGACAAATTGCGGGAAGTCAAGCAACGCACGACCGAGCCCTACGGCTCGCCGCCAAATCTCTTCACCGGAGTCAAATCGATCGCTATGGTGCCGAGTTGGAACGAGGAGGGACAGGTCTGCATCGAGCAGTCGAACCCTTTGCCCCTGACGTTGTTGTCGATGACGACGGAGGTAACAATCGGTGGCTGAAGCGCGCGAAGCCCATGAGGTGGACATCCCCGAGATGCTCAAAATGGGCCGGGCAATGCACGCCGAGAGCCCGCGATTTTCGCGGCTGCGTTACTCGGAAACGAAGGCCGAGGATCTGCTCCGGCATATGATCGTGGGTACGTTGGTTACGGATGCTCTCGGCGGGGGGTTTGTCGTCGAGAAAGAGGGGAAACTCGTCGGGATGTTGCTCGGGTACGTGACGGAGTATTTTTTCAGCGAGGAACGGATCGCGACCGATCTCGTAGTCTATGTGCGGCCCGAGCATCGCGGGGGTCGGACGTTTAGTCAACTGGTGCATGCATTCGAGCGCTGGGCGGCGTCGAAAGGGGTGAGGGAAATCATGTTCGGGATCAGCACCGAGGTTCACGTCGAGGCAACGACCGGCGCTTATGAGCGTATGGGATACGCCGCGATGGGGCGTCTCGTATTGAAGAAGGCAGCGTAATGGGTACCGGCGCCGGCGCGGGGATGCAAGCGGTGGGGGCCGGGGTGGGCGCGGTAGGCGCCTACAACCAGAGCCTCGGCAATCGCTACGCTTACGACTACCAGTCTCAGATCGCCCGCAACAATGCCGGGGTCGCGGAATGGCAGGCGCAAGATGCGCTTACCCGCGGGGAAGCAACCGCTGCGAATCACCTTCTCAAGACCGCGAATCTTCGCTCGACACAGACGGCGGGCCTCGCCGCACGTGGCATCGATATCGGCGAAGGCTCGCCCCTCAACATTCTGGCGGACACGACGTTCATGGGGGAGCGGGATGCCGGAACGATCCGCGACAACGCAGCGAAAGAGGCGTGGGGGCTGCGGGTGCAGGCAGCAAACTTTCGCAGCAACGCCGAGTTTCTCTCCGCGCGCGCTCGAGCAGAGCGCCCTTGGCTCGCGGCCGGGACGACGTTGCTCACCGGCGGGAGTTCGGCGTCATCGAGTTGGTATCGCGGTGGGGGTGGTGGTGGTGGTGGTGGGAGTGGTGGTGATGCCGGCGCGGCTTGGATGTGAATATGCCAACGATCCCGACCTATGACTCCGCTCAGGTTTCCGCTGCCCCGCTGCCCGGTGCACGGCAGGAGTCTGTCGTCTCGCCGACTCTGCTCAATGCGGGGGCCGAGCAACAGATACAGGCGGGAAAGGCGTTGCTGTCCGCCGGCAAGGACGTGGCCGATATCGGCGCGCGGATGCAGCACGAAGCGGATCTCGCCGCAGTGCAGAAAGCACTTGCGGACTATAACGAAGGGGCACAAAACTTCCAGCTTAATGCCCGCGAGACCCGTACCGGCCGCGCCGCGCAGGGAGTGGTTCAAGACTTCGACGCTTGGCACAATGAGAACGCGAACAAGATCCTCGGTTCGCTCACCGAAGAGCGACAGCGGCAAGCCTTTATCGCGCAGGCAGGCCGCAGCCGTCTTGCGATCCGACACGACATGGGCACTTTCCAGGTGTCCGAGACTGCGAAAGCCAACGATCTCGCCTTCGATGCCTCAGTGTCGAATCTCGTCAACGCAGGCGCGATTGCCGTCACCGAGTCGGCGGCGGCGATCTTCAAGGATCAGCTCAAGCAGAACATCACGGCGTATGCGGCCACGCGCAACGTTGACCCCGAGGTCGAAAAGCAACTGATGGGCAAGGCGCTGACGAACTTCAACCTTAACCGGATTCAGAATCTCGTCAACCAGAGTCCCGCGCTCGCGCGCGAATACTTCACGGCGAATAAGGCCGAGATCGACGGCGCGCATTGGGACGACGTGGAGAAACTGCTTAAGATCGGGACCACGCGCGAGGTTGCACAACGCACCGCAGCCGAACTCGCGGCGAAGGGACTCACTGAGGCCGATGGGTTGACATGGATTCGCGAGAACCTGAAGGGTGAAGAACAGGATGCTGCGGCATCTCAGTGGAAGATGGTCCTCGGGGAACAGCGTCAGGCACGTGAGGGTTCGCAAAAGGACGCGGCCGATACGGCATGGAAAACGTACTCGGAGACGAACAACATCGCAGCCGTGCCTACCTCCGTGGTCCAGCGCATGGATGGGAAAACATGGCTCGCGTTACAGGACTATGCGCAGAAGAAAGCGGCGGGGGAAAGCATTCCGACGAACCCTTTCGTCTACCTCAAACTTACCGAGATGATGCGCGACAACCTTGCCGGGTTTTTGCGCACGGACCTAAGCCAATACATCAACCAGTTATCTCCCAAGGCATTGCATCACTTTGCCGACGCGCAGACGCATCCCGAAAGGATCGAGGAGATTCGTGCGCTGGGGGCGCAACTGGCCGATGCGCACGACCGGATGGGCTGGAGTTCTGACGATAAGAACAAGATGGGGGTTTTCGACGAAGCGGTGAGTACAGAGCTTGCGCGGCAAGCAGCTCAGGGCAAACGGTTGAACTATCTGGAACGCAAGGAACTCATCGATCGGATGCTCCTTGAAGGTGAAGTGCTCTCTGGGCACTGGTACCTGAACGATCCAAACAAGCGGGTTTTCCAGGTCTACGGCACACCGGAGGCCGAGCGCTTTGCGCCCAAGGTGCCTGATATCGATCGCGAGCAAATTACCGACGCGATCAAACGCGATAAGCGGCCGGTGACGGAAGAAGAAATTCAGCGACGGTACGCCAAGGATCGGGGGCTCTGATGGCGGACGAAGAAGACGGACTGCTTTCCACGTCGACCAATAAGTATGATGTGCAGATCCAACAAGAGAAGCAGCAACAACGTCTTCGATTGAGTCTCGTTCCGGCGTTACCGCAAAACCCGGACGATTACGCCAAGGCGAAGCAACTCGAGCGCTCGACCGGCATTCCCGCCGATGTCGCCGTCACCAATCTGCCCGAGGTAACACAGCGCGCGCAGTTGAATGAGTACGACGGACTGCTCAAGACCTCGCCCGCTCTTGCCAGCAAACTGCAAGATCCGGGTTTCGCGAAGATCGCGCACGATGACGTACCGGCGCTCAAGAGCGTGGACGAGGCGATCGGAACCTATGCGGGGTTGCAATCGATGGCGCGGCTTGGGCGCTCGGCGGCGGCCGGGGCCGGTCCGGATTCCGCGGCGGCTTTCAACGCGTGGATCGAAGGGCTCGTCAAGTGGGCCGCACCGGCGCTCGACCCCCTGGCCGGGACGATCCTGCCGGAGAACCCCCTGCGCCGCGCGGCGGCGGGGTGGGAGAAACTACGTAAACAGGCCGAAGCTACTTCCAAGGTGGTTGCGCCGCCCCCCGTGGAGAACGCAGGATTGTTTGAAACGGGAGTCGAATCCGGATTCCGATCCTTCGGTCAAATGGGCGTAGGCACGGTAATGAGCGT
>CALMWM010000625.1 GCA_937873435.1 uncultured Gallionellaceae bacterium | reverse complement strand
GTATTTGTGGCTGCATAAAACCACTCAATATGGCTGCTGTCAATATGCGCTACAGGTCGATATCCTCGGCCCAGATCAGGGCCTGAATATGCGCCTGGTTGACGGTTTTGGCGTCCAGATTGCAACTGGCGGCAATCCGCGAAATGCTCTCTTCGTCCGCTTCCTCGCAGGCTATCGCCAGAGCCAGGTAGGGCGCATAGACGCCGCTGTGATGCGTCAGCGCTTCGGTAATTTGCGCCGATAAATGCAGGCGTTCCACCGCTTGCGTCATCGGCATGTTGAGCAGGACGTCGAGCAGGGAAAATACCCCGACAATAAACAGGCTGTCTCTTTCCACGCCGCTGAATCTGTCCTGCCCCAACAGTTCGGTCATGCGCGCCCTGACCAGGGCATTTTTAAGCTGCGCCTTGCTGCGCGGGTCGACGTTGCCGCTGGTGAATAACAGCAGGGTCAGCCAGCGGTAAAGCTGCTCGTATCCCAGAATGATGATGGCGTGGGCGATGGAGCGGATTTGCTGGCTGAGGCCGTTGACCGGTGCGTTCATATACAGCAGCAGCTTGTACGACAGCATGGCGTCATGCTTGAACACCGCTTCGATATCCGGGATTTCGGCGCGGCTCTTGACCATGTTAAGCAACTCCATCACGCGGACGCGGTCGCTGTCGATACGAGAAGGTGCGGAGGGTTGCAACTTGGCGAAATAGTAACCCTGGAAGTAATGGAAAAAGAGGCGGTGACAGGCTTCGAATTCCATTTCAGTGTTGACATGATGTCCGATCAGGTGAACTTGCGGGGCATTTTCCAGCAATTTGTCGACGAGCCGGGCCAGCTCGATGGCGTTAAATTTGGTAATGTCTATCCGCACGAACTGGGCAATGCCGAGAAGTGGCTCTATAGCCGATCCGGGGACGAAATTGTCCAGCGCAATCTGGTAACCTAGCGCTTTGAGTTCCCGGCAGCGCGCAGCCAGTTTGTCGTCGTAGCGGGAATTGAAATCAACGCAAAAGGTAACCCCCTTTTGCGGCAGGCGCAGCAGCAAGGGGGTGGTCAGCATGGCCGGAGGAAACGCGATCAAGGCCAGTTTGCCTCCGATCAGGCGGCTTATGTCCAGGTCTATCAAGCATTTGACCAGGGTTTGACCGTTCACGATCCGCAAGTCTTCCACGTCGTTCGACGGAGCAGGGATCTCGTGGCGGAGTTGCAATTCATAACCGATCACGTGTTGCGAGCGATCGAGCAGGGGCTGACGACCGAGAAAGCGCTGGCGCAATATCTCGGGATTGGTCGGCTCCCCAGATGTTTCAACCGGCAGGATATCGGTGACGACGTTGCCGTTCGGCACCTGCCCGCTGTCGATGATCCTGCCTTTTTCGCCGGAAGGCGATTCGATACCCTCTTGCAGCAAAGGAAAGGGGCTAGTAGGGCTGGCCTTTGTGGCTTTTTTTATACCGATAATATTTTTCAGGAATTTAACCAGCATATTCGAGAATGCGTTTCTCCGATGTGTTGATTATTCTAACACGACGGGCTGGAATGCATTATTTCCCACCCGCCGATTTTGTCGTGGAGGTCGGCTTGCTTTCATTTGGCTTGGTATTTTTGCTGCTGACAGACGGTTTGTCTGACGATGCCTGAGCGCTGGATTTTTTTGAAGGCGGGGCCACGGTGGCGGGCGTCTTTTTGTCCTTGTCGTTAGCAGGTGTTTCGGCGGTCGCTTGCGAAATTGACGGTTTGGCTTGATAGGCCGGGCTGGACTTGAAGTTGCAGGCAAACAGCAACTTGCGTTCTTCAAGGCTGTCCGGTGGGATTTGGTCTGCTCTGTCAAGGTCGCCAGCGGATGTGATGGCCTTGATTTCCTTGCCATCCTCGGTGTAGTAAGCTTTGTATAGATAAGAGGTGGTGCGGTTGGTGCAATGGTGCTGGGCCAGCGATTTGGCTGATTTGTAGTAGAAGTCGCCAGGCTTGGCCTGCTCGGGTTTGAGATAGGTTTCCTTTTCCCAGGTCCTTACGATGTCGCCGTTGCGCATCAAGCTGCCGATGTCGGTTTCGGCGCGAACAATTTCATTGTCGACGACTGTCCGCCAGTTCCCTGCGCTGGCGGGAAGGCTGGACAGCAAAAGGAGTAACAGGACGATGTGCGGTGTTGGGGTGGTCATCATAAAACTTCGAGCGAAGGTCTGGGCCGAAGCATAGCATTTTCTACCGACCTAAGGCGTTGAAATGACGATGGCATTTTATCCCGTGTGGTTAACTCACAATTGTCAAGATTTTACTGAAATCCTTTAGCGGCCCTTTAAAATCGGGTGGGTTTTTTTTAATTGCATGATTTTAAATGGAAAGTGTTTTGATCAAAAAAATGGCGCAGGTGAATTTTCCTTTGCGTGGAAGGTGCTTAAGGTGAGTGCCACCAAGATATACACAGAGTTACCCACAGAAATTGTGAAGAAATTTGGGCGCAGGCGGGGGAAATATGCACGGGTGCATGTGTGCTAGCATAGCGGCTATTTGATGGAACTTATTTTGTCGTTATGAACGCATTACCAATACTGATTGTCGAAGATGATGACGATTTGCGAGAAGCTCTGTGCGATACGGTGGGGCTTGCAGGCTATCAGGCTATCGGCGCCAGCGACGGCCATGCCGCGCTGAAAGTGCTGCGTCAGCAGCAAGTCGGCTTGGTGGTCAGCGACGTCCAGATGCAGCCGATGGACGGACATACGCTGTTGCGTGAAATCAAGGCGGCTCATCCCCATGTGCCGGTGCTGCTGATGACGGCTTATGGCGTCATCGACAAGGCGGTGGAAGCGATGCACGCAGGCGCATGTCATTACCTGACCAAGCCGTTCGAGCCCGACCGGCTGCTTGCAGAAGTGGCGCGCTATATGTTGCCGTCGTTGACAGGGGATGTCGGCGAAGTAGTGGCGCTAGATCCGCGCATGGTGGATGTGCTTAATCTGGCACGGCGCGTGGCAGCTACCGATGCCACGGTATTGCTGACCGGAGAGAGCGGTACCGGCAAGGAAGTGGTGGCGCGTTTCATTCATCGCCATTCTGCACGAGCCGAAAAACCTTTTGTGGCGATCAATTGTGCGGCAATCCCGGAAAATTTGCTCGAATCAACCTTGTTCGGGTTTGAGAAAGGCTCGTTTACCGGCGCCAGTCAGGCGCAGCCGGGAAAATTCGAGCAGGCGCAAGGCGGAACCTTGTTGCTGGACGAGGTGACGGAAATGCCTTTGCCGTTACAGGCCAAGTTTCTGCGCGTATTGCAGGAGCGCGAAGTGGAGCGTGTGGGGGGGCATAAGGCGATTCCGCTGAATATCCGTGTAATCGCCACGTCCAACCGTAATATGGCGGAGGCGGTTGAAAAAAATGAGTTTCGCGAGGATCTGTATTATCGGCTGAACGTGTTTCCGCTCGAGTTGCCGCCGTTGCGCGAACGTCCGCAAGACATTATCGCCTTGGCTCGAAATTTCCTGGGGCGCTTGGCGTCCCGAGTCGGCAGGCATGGTATGAATTTGTCGCCGACTGCCGATAAACGACTTGAGCAGCACAATTGGCCGGGGAATATTCGCGAATTGGAAAACGTCATCCAGCGAGCCATGATTCTTGCGCCGGGCGATACGATCGATGTCGAACATCTGTTGTTGCCGCAGCAATCGGCGGTTCCGGCAGAAACTGCCGGGGCGGGCGGCAATATCGATATGAAGTCGCTGGAAAAAGCGCATATCATGGAAACGCTGGCGGCAGTTAAAGGTTCGCGTAAATTGGTCGCTGAGAAATTAGGCATGAGCGAGCGAACATTGCGCTATAAACTGCGCCAATATCGCGAAGAAGATGGAGAGAGTATTGCGTGAAAGGTGCTCTTTGGTACGAAAAATGCTTTTGCTCTCTATGACAACTAAATTAGCTCGGCATATGCTAGAGTGAAATGGTGGTGATGTTTGATTCATAGTTGGAGGCTAGGTAATGAATACTCAGGGGATTGATCAGCTATTGGGGCAGCTGCGAGCTGCGTCAATGGGTTCTGCTGGCAGTGGGGAGCCTGCTGCGTTGCCGGAAGGGCAGAATTTTGCGTCTGCGCTGAAAAATTCATTGGATAATGTTAATACCGCGCAACAACAGGCCAACGATTTGGCAAAAGCATTTGAAATGGGCGATCCCAATGCAAATGTTCAAGATGTCATGCTTTCCTTGCAGAAAGCCAATGTTTCCTTTCAAACCATGGTGCAGGTGCGCAACAAGCTGGTGACGGCGTATCAGGAAATCATGAATATGCAGGTATAACCCTTGTTGCCGGCTTGGGGAAATGGCGCTGGCTGAGGTATCATTCGATATTACTTAATAGTTAATCACTTTACTCTTACTCCGGGAACAAGGCGCTTTTATGGCATTGGCACCTCAGCAGGCACGGATTGCCCGGTTGCAAGAGAAATTCTCTCAGTTATCCAATAATCAGAAATTAGGCATCATGTTCGGGATGGCGCTTGCCATCGCCTTGAGCGTCGGTGCATGGTTGTGGTTGACTCAGCCGCCGGAATACCGCGTGCTTTACAGCAATCTTTCCGACCGCGATGGCGGTCCGGTTATCGCGTCCCTGCAGCAAATGAATATTCCCTACAAAATGTCCGAGGGCGGCGGCGCCATTCTGGTGCCGGCAAACCAGGTCTACGAATTGCGTTTGCGGTTGGCGGGGCAGGGGTTGCCGAAAGGTAGTGTGGTCGGCTATGAGTTGATGGATTCTCAGAAACTCGGCACCAGTCAGTTCGGCGAGCAGAACAACTATCAGCGCGCGCTCGAAGGCGAGTTGACTCGTACCATTCAGGCAATTTCATCTATCGAGTCTGCGCGCGTACATCTGGCCTTTCCCAAGCAGTCGGTTTTCGTTCGGGAGCAACAAAAACCCAGTGCTTCCGTATTGGTAACCATGCATGCCGGAAGGGTGCTGGATGGTGCTCAGGTGAGCGGAATTCAGCATCTTATCTCCAGCAGCGTGGCTGATTTGCCGATCAAGAATGTCACAATTGTCGATCAAGGCGGTACTTTGTTGAGCGGGCCGCCGGATGGTGCGTTGCAAAGCGGTCTTAATCCAACGCAATTGGAGTATTTGCGTCTTTTGGAGCAAAGTCTTGCCAAGCGGATCGAGGATATTTTAAGTCCGATAGTGGGTTCGGAGAATGTTCGGGCAAGAGTGACTGCGGATGTCGATTTTTCTCAATCCGAGCAGACGGCCGAAACTTTTAGGCCCAACCCGCCAGATGAAGCGGCAATACGCAGCCAACAGAGTACCGAAACGAGCGGTAATGCCGGCCAGGCTGCTGCAGGGGTGCCTGGCGCATTGTCCAATCAGCCGCCCGGCGCCGCCAGTGCGCCGGTGACAGCTCCGGCCGGAGTGCCTGCCTCATCGCCGGTGGGTGGCGGCGGAGGTGGCACTCATAAGGAGTCCACCATCAATTATGAGGTAGACAAGACAGTCAAGGTGGTGCGCCAAGCTGTCGGAGGGGTAAAGCGGCTGACTGCTGCGGTGGTGGTTAATTACCGCAAGGTCACCGCTAAGGACGGCAAGGTGACTGTCAAGCCCTTGACGCCACAGGAAATGACCCAAATTAATAACTTGGTGAAAGAGGCGATGGGTTTCAATCCTCAACGAGGTGATTCGGTTAACGTAATGAATGCTTCATTCAGTGCGGCCGAAGAGCCATCGGTGCCATTGTGGAAAGATCCTGAAATGATTGCGCTAGCGAAGGAGTTGGGGCGGAATTTGTTGATCGTTCTGATTGTCCTGTTGTTGTTCTTCAAAGTGTTTTTGCCGCCATTGCGGGAAATTTTTTCACCGCCGCCACCGCCGCCTTCGCCGGAAGTTGCCGAGGGCGAGAGCGAAGAAGAATTGTCCGAGGCGCATCATGCCAAGCTGGCGCAGAACACCTATGAGGAGAACTTGAGAATTGCCAAGGAATTGGCCAAGAACGAGCCGCGCATTGTGGCCAGTGTGGTAAAGGAGTGGCTTGGTGGCAGCTGATGTCGATGAGGGCTTGCAGAAAAGCGCTATTCTGTTGCTGACTTTAGGCGAGGAAGAGGCTGCTGAAGTATTCAAGCATTTGAATCCGAAAGAGGCTCAGAAGCTGGGGATGGCTATGGCTACCTTGGGGGGCACCACCAAGGATAAAATCTCGGCAGTGCTTCAGGAGTTTTGCGACAATACTCGGGAGCGAACTTCACTCGGGATGTCTTCAGACGACTACATCCGTTCCGTATTGACCAAGGCTTTGGGTAATGACAAGGCAGCCGGCTTGCTTGACCGTATTCTGCGCGGCGGCGATACCAGCGGCATCGAAGCGCTTAAATACATGGAAGGTAGCGCGGTTGCAGAATTGATCAAGAACGAGCATCCGCAGATTATCGCCACCATTCTGGTGCATCTGGAGCCCGATTTGGTGGGCGAAATCGTTAAGTTTTTTCCGGAACGTCTGCGTAACGATGTAATGTTGCGTATTGCCACGCTTGACGGTGTGCAGCCTGCCGCGCTGGCTGAATTGAACGACGTTCTTACCAAGCTGCTTGCGGGCTCCAAGAATATTCAGAAAACCGTGATGGGCGGGGTCAAGACCGCCGCCGAAATCCTCAACTATATGGGGACCCAGCTGGAAACCACGGTGATTGCCAGCGTACGCGACTACGATCCCGAGTTGGCGCAGAAGATTCAGGATGAGATGTTCGTGTTCGAGAATCTGATGGATATTGACGATCGTGGTATTCAGCTGCTGTTGCGCGAGGTGCAGTCGGAATCCCTGGTGCTGGCGCTGAAAGGTGCCAACCAGGATTTGCGCGAGAAAATTTTCAAGAACATGTCTTCGCGTGCTGCCGAAATGTTGCGCGACGATCTGGAATCCAAGGGGCCGGTACGTTTGAGCGAAGTGGAAGCAGAACAAAAAGGAATTTTGCAGATCGTGCGCCGCCTGGCCGACGAGGGGCAGATCGTGATCGGCGGCAAGGGGGAGGACGCTTTTGTCTAATCGGGTTATTTCCAGGGATCGTCTTGGCGATTATCGACGCTGGGAGCTCGATTCTTTTGACGAGCAGCAGCCCGAGCTTGAGCCAAAATCCGAGGTTGTCGAGCAGGATATGCCTCACCTCACCTGGCCGACCGCCGAGGAAATCGAGCAGATTCAGCAGCAGGCGCACGAAGACGGATTGGCCGCAGGGCGAGAAGAGGGCGTGGCCGCCGGGCGCAAGGAGGGGTTTGACGCCGGTTATCGGGATGGCTATAGCGAAGGACGAGAGCAATCGCTGGCCGAGTTGGCGCGCCTTAAGGAGTTGACGGCAGCATTGGATGAGGCGCTTGACCGGTTCGATCAGGAATTGGGTGAAGATATGCTCGGTCTTTCAATCGCGATTGCCCGGCAGGTCACGCGCAATGCCCTGAATTTTCGTCCAGAGGCTTTGCTGCCCATCATCCATGAAGCGATTTCGAGTTTGCCGCAGCCGAATCATCATACCCAATTGATCTTGCACCCCGATGATGCGGCGCTGGTTCGCCCGATGATGGAGAAGGAGTTTCCCCAAGTCCACTGCCGCATTGTGGAGGATGACCATATCGAGCGCGGCGGCTGTCGCGTCAAGACCGAAGTCAGTGATGTGGATGCTACGATTCAGGGGCGATGGGGAAAAGTGGTCGCGACGCTAGGGCGCAGCGACGAGTGGCTGGGTTAGCCTGAATGTATGGAAGCCTCCAAGCCATCCATCGATAGCGCTAATCCTGCTGGCGATAGTGCGCTTATTGCCCGCTGGCGAAAGTATTTGCACAACTGTACGGAGGCGGTGGGAACCGCGCATCCATGGCTTGTGGCCGGAAGGCTGACGCGGGTTGCCGGGTTGGTGATGGAGGCAGTGGGCATTCGCTTGGCGGTGGGCAGCAGTTGCGTGGTGTATTTGCCGGATGGTCACGATGTCGATGCCGAGGTAGTTGGTTTTTCCGGTGACAAGCTATTCCTGATGCCTTCAGCCGATGTTTACGGGTTGGTTCCGGGGGCCAGGGTGGTGGCGGCCGAGCCGGAAAGACAACATATTCCCCATATTAAGGTGCCGTTTTATCCTCATCGGCGTACTGAAGATCGGGTGCGGCAGGTGCCGGTCGGTAACGAGTTGTTGGGGCGTATTCTCGATGGAACCGGGCGTCCGCTCGATATGCTTGGCCCGCTCAATGCCGAACGGCGCGTCCCCTTGCAAAGTCGTCCCATTAATCCCCTAAATAGAGCGCCAATCCGCGATGTGCTGGATGTCGGGGTGCGGGCCATCAATGCATTACTGACCGTGGGGCGCGGACAGCGCATGGGGCTGTTCGCCGGTAGCGGCGTCGGCAAGAGCATCTTGTTGGGTATGATGGCGCGATATACCAGCGCCGATGTGATCGTGGTGGGCTTGATCGGAGAGCGGGGGCGGGAGGTCAAGGAGTTTATCGAAAATATTCTGGGCGAGGAGGGGCTGGCGCGTTCGGTTGTGGTGGCGGCGCCTGCCGATGCGCCGCCGCTCCAGCGTTTGCACGGTGCATCCTATGCCACGGCAATTGCCGAGTTTTTTCGCGATGAAGGCAAAAGCGTTCTGCTCATCATGGACTCTCTTACCCGCTACGCGATGGCGCAGCGAGAAATAGCGCTGGCGATCGGCGAGCCTCCTGCTACCAAAGGGTATCCGCCTTCCGTGTTCGCCAAGCTGCCTCAGTTGGTTGAGCGTGCAGGCAATGGGCACCCGGGTAGCGGCGGCTCGATTACCGCTTTTTACACGGTGTTGACCGAGGGGGACGATCAGCAAGATCCCATTGCCGATAGCGCACGCGCCATTCTCGATGGGCATGTCGTGTTGTCGCGAGCATTGTCGGATCAAGGGCATTATCCTGCTATTGACATCGAGGCTTCCATCAGTCGCGCGATTACCGAGTTGATCCCGCTTGACGAGTTGGATCTGGTGCGGCGTTTCAAGCTGCTTTATTCGCGCTTCCAGCGCAACCGTGACTTGATCAACGTTGGCGCCTATGTCAGGGGTAGCGATCCCTTGCTGGATCAAGCCATAGAGATGTATCCGAAGCTGGAGGCTTTCTTGCAGCAGGGAATGCGCCAGCGCGAGGATTATGCAAGTTGCCGCCAGCAATTGGCGGAATTGTTCTCCTGATCAACTGAGGTCATCCTGTGCCGCGCCGTTTTCATTTGCAGCCGCTACTCGATCTGGCGCGTAACAATAGCGACGATGCCGGGCGCAAATTGCAGCAACTCAAGGTTAAGTGGCAGGAAGCTGATTTCAAGTTGAGCCAATTAACCGGATATCGCGAGGAATATCGCAACCGCCTTTTGCAGAATACGCAACAAGGGATGCAGATGGTTGCATGGCGTGAATTTCAGCTCTTCATGGACAAACTGGATCAGGCTATCGCTCTTCAGGGTGATGAGGTCGAAAAGTGCAAGCAGCAGTGGGAGGGCGGTCGGCGCGAATGGCTCGAACGACAGCGTCAACTGAAAGCTTACGATACGCTGTCGCAACGCCACGCCGCAAGCGAAGTCAAGCGCGATTCCAAGAAAGAACAACTGGAGCAGGACGAGTTTGCGGGAAGGGCGTTCCAGTCGGCGCAGGCCGATAAAGATATTCCAGACTAGCGTGGCACGTTAATTGCTCGGGTTGGGGTGTCGGTACTTATCCCAATGGGAGAATTAAAATGCAAGGAATATCAATTGCGCCTGCGGTGCAGGGAACATCGGCTTCGTCTGCTTCAACGAATGGGGTTGCCTCGGCCGATGATGCGGGTGGTGAGGTGGGCAGCGCGGCTGGTTTATTTGGCGCCATCCTGGCGGGCCAGATGAAGGGTAAGGTCGCCATCAAAGGTGGTGGCGATGTCGCCTTGGTGGGCAACACTAAGGCTGAAACGGGTAAAGAAAAAGATAAGGCCGGGATTGATATTGCTTCGGCTGCTTTAAGCGATTTGCTGGCTGCGGCGGGAATTAATGTCGTTCCCACCCAGATTGTTGCGGGGCAACAGCCGATGATTGCCGAGGGGAAGCGGGATGGCAACGGTGCGCTGCTGAACGCGGAGGGGAAAAATGGCGGAGTGTTGTCATTGTCCGCAGCGAATGACCCGGTAATGATGGCTGGGAAGGGGGCTACGGAAGATGCAAAACGACTTGGTGCCGAAGAGGATGGGCGGACGTCCGGTGTGGAAGAATTTGCCGGTAACGGCAAAATTGTGCCTGTGCTTGAAAAGGTGGTGGGTGAGGCAGAATTAAAAGGTGCTATGGATGGAAAATCCGACAGCTTTGCCGCCAAGCTGGAGGCGGCTGCAGGAGGTGAATCGCAGGCTTCTGCCGCAATGCCTCTCGCTCTGCCGGTAACTCAGTCCGCAAGCAATCAGGTGCCATCTACGCCGGTGGGCGTAATGGAGATTGCTGTGCCGGTCGGTTCGGCTGGGTGGGGCGAAGCGCTGGGCGATAAAGTGGTGTGGATGAACGGGCAGGGAAGCCAAGTGGCTGAATTGCGGCTTGATCCGCCGCATCTGGGGCCGATGGAAGTGCGTTTGACTATGGTAAACGATCAGGCAACTGCAGTGTTCGTGTCGCACAATCCGGCTGTAAGGGAGGCAATTGAATCGGCTATGCCGCGCTTGCGTGAAATGCTTGCCGATAGCGGAATCATGCTGGGTAATACCATGGTGGGTGCAGAGTCGTTCCAGCAGCAGCAACAGGCTTTTTCCCAAGGCTCGGGGAATGGGAATAATGCAGGCACTGCTGAGAACGGTATACAGGAGATTCCCGTCTTGGGCGATGCTGGGCAAACATCTATGGGGGCGACAATAGTTAAGGGGTTGGTTGATATGTTCGTTTAACAATAACAAAACAGGTTATTTGGCCTCATGCCAGGGCACTTTTGGGTGCCCTGTTTTTTTGAGTGTTTGCAAGCATCCCTTTTCGGGTAAGATTTTTTAAAAAACTGTTTCGTTTTGTTGTGTTCTTGTATTGTCGTTATAAAGAACATAAGCTTTCATCGAAAAATAGTTGTTTTCTACTGGTATTTTTAGTATAACGATAGTCAAAGTGAATTCGGCATTGTATCGGGGCAAACATGGCTAAGGATAAAGCGAAAGAAGAGGCGAAATCAGCTGAAGCAGGTGGTGCAAAACCTAAAAAGACCAAGCTGATTATCTTGGTTGTCATGGCCGTTTTACTGATTGGTGGCGGTGGTGGGGCGGCCTTCTTTTTGCTGGGCTCCAAGAAATCTGATGATGGACATAAAAAAGAAGAGAAGCATGCGCCTCCAGTTTATGTGTCGCTTGAGCGTAAAACCTATAACCTGTCATCTTCGGATGGTTCGGATCACTTTCTGATGATTGCTGTCGATATGAAGGTTGAGGGTGAAGCGGTGGCGGCGAAAGTAAAGTCGCACATGCCGGAGATCCTGAATGGCACGTTGATGCTCATTTCCAGCAAAAGTGTTGAGGAATTGGCTACGCTTAACGGCAAGAAGAAATTGAGTGCCGATATTGTCAAAGTTGTTAACGAGCCGTTGCACCTCAAAGAGGGGGAGCATGGCGCGTCAGAGGCATTGTTTACTGAGTTCGTTATTCAGTGATCCGTGCGCGCGAAGGTGGTTGCAGACGAAAATTGGGGTGCGTGAGTGGCTGATGACATCCTGTCCCAGGAAGAAGTCGATGCCCTGCTGAAAGGCGTG
>CALMWM010000624.1 GCA_937873435.1 uncultured Gallionellaceae bacterium | reverse complement strand
CGCGCGGACCAGGTGGCGCAGACCAGCTGGTCCGCCTATTACCAGAACACGCTGCAATGGGCGGAAAAGTTCCGCTCTGTCGCCGGACTGCGCGGCGACTTCCAGCGTTTCCACATCGCCAGCAGCCTGGCGGAAAATTCCGGCGACACCAGCGACCATCTCTTCAGCCCGAAACTTAGCCTGGTTTTCGGGCCTTGGCAGAAAACCGAATATTTCCTCAATCTCGGCTACGGCTTCCACAGCAACGACGCGCGCGGTACGGTCATCACCTTCGACCCGAAGACCCTGGCCCCCGTCGACCAAGTCACTCCGCTGGTACGCGCCAAGGGTGCGGAAATCGGCGTGCGCACGGCGTGGTTGCCCGGCTTGCAGAGCTCGCTGTCGCTATGGCGCCTGGATGTCGCGTCGGAGCTGCTGTTCGTCGGCGACGCCGGTACCACCGAGGCCAGTCGCCCCACCCGCCGCGAAGGGGTGGAATGGGCCAATTTCTGGCATCCCGCCGACTGGCTGATGGTGGATGCCGATTTGGCGCTGTCGCGCTCGCGCTTCAGCGACGATGCGCCGGTCGGCAACCTCATTCCCGGCGCGATAGAGAAAACGCTGTCGGCGGGAATCGTCGTGAACCAGGCGCAGGGCTGGAACGGCGGGATACGGCTACGCTATTTCGGGCCGCGCCCGCTGACTGAAGATGACAGCGTGCGCTCGAAATCCTCGCTGCTGCTCAATACCCGGCTCGGCTACAGGTTCGAGCGAAGCTGGCATGTAATGCTGGATGTCTACAATCTGCTCGGTCGCCAAGTCAGCGACATCGACTATTACTATGTTTCGCGCCTGCCGGGAGAACCGGCGGACGGTGTGAGCGATTTTCACAGCCACCCAGCCGAACCGCGCGCAGTGAGGCTAAGCGTCAGCATGAATTTTTAAGGGCAGTCGATGGTTTTGACATCGCTACCGGCAAATGCCGGTTTGAGCTTGCCGACTTCCGCAACCACGTCGGGGGCAAGATTCTTGAGGGTAAACACCATCGCTTCCATTCCCCGATTGCGCGGGCCGGATACGGCAGAGCGCACCCCTTTGTCCCGCAGTTGAGCGAGATATTTTTCGGCTGCTTCAGCGGTCGAGAAGATCCCCAGCGAGATGGCGTAGCGCCAGGACGTGTTTTCTTGCAGGATGAAAGTATCCTGGATGCCTAGCGCTTTCAGTTCAGCCACTTTTTTCTGCGCATCCGCGAAAGTCTTGCGTTGCGGCACGTAAACCCAGAAACCGCTGGTTTTTTCGATTTTGCGGGACACGGCCTTATCCCAGACTTTTAATTTTTGCAGTGCCAGTTTGGCACGCTCGGTGTCCGCTGCGGAGATCGTTCCCCATTCCAGGCATTGCACGGACTCGACTGCGACTGCGGACGGCGCGGCGCTTTTATCCGATTCGGGAGCGGGTGCTTTCCTGGCTTGCAGTTCGGCTTGGCTGATCAACTTGATCTTTTCCGCCTGGTAAGCTTCGTGCCCTTTCATCGGTTCGCCGCCACGCCCCCCGGCAAACTGGAATAAAACCAGGGCAATAACGTTTGCCGCCAGCAACAGGAAAAATAGTACTCTCATACGCGGGCAATCTCGATCAAACCATCCAGCACCAGATTATCCACAATTGTCGCGGCAACGGATAGCCGAGCGTGCAGCCGTGCGGCATCGCCGCCGCTGATCAGGCATTGCGGCGCATGTCCCTGGCGGCTGCCCAGCACCGCCGCCATTTTTTCGACGGCGCCGGCCATTGCCGCGACAGCCCCGCTAAAGATGGCATCCTCGGTTCGCGTGGGGAAGTCGGCGTATTGGCCTGACGCCACTTGCAGCCCAGCTGTGTTCGCGGCCAGCGCAGCCTGCATGGTAGTCAGGCCGGGGACGATCAGGCCGCCGAGAAATTCGCCGCGATCGTTCAACGCATCCACCGTCAGCGCCGTGCCGGCGTTCACCACGACGCACGCGCCGGCGCAGCGGGCCCAAGCGGCAATCAGCGCGGCCCAGCGGTCGCTGCCCAGCCGGGCCGGGGCTTGATAGCGGTTGATTACGCCGCATTGCGCGGCTTGCGCGGTAAGCCACGCTGCCTCGCACGGCCAGCGTGAAAACAGCTTGTCCAGTGCGCTGCGGACATTCGGCCCCGCCACGTTGGAAATGACGATATGCTCGGGCGCCTCCAGCGCTGCCCAGTCCGAGCCGAGCGCGACGATGTCGGCTAACGGAGCCCAGCCCCTTTTGTGCCAGGCTTGCCCATCGTGCAGCCCCCATTTCACCCGGCTGTTACCCACATCCACGGCAAGTATCACGGCACCCCCCGCAAACTGACCTCTCCCGACGTATAGCGCAGCGTGCCATTGGCGGTTTCGAGCAAGAGCGCGCCATCTTCCGCCACTCCCTGTACCGTGCCTTCCACCTGTGCCCCGCCGGGCAGCAGGAGCCGCACCGGTTTTTCATGGTAGCCATGATAATTTTTCCATTCGTGGCGCAGCTCGGAAAACCCGCTCGCATCGAATTCCGTCAGCACATCGGCCAGTTCCGACAAGATCGCAGCCAGTAGTCGGTTGCGCTGCGGCAGCTGTCGGGTAATCGAGAACATATCGATTGCAGCCTGGTCGATCTGTTCCAGGACTGCCTGTTCCAGTTTCAGGTTAAGCCCGATACCTATCACCACCGCACAAGGCCCGGCGACATCGCCCTGCATCTCGATTAAAACTCCCG
>CALMWM010000623.1 GCA_937873435.1 uncultured Gallionellaceae bacterium | reverse complement strand
GCTGACGTTCGTCCTCGCTGAGGACTGCCTCCCTTTCGGCTAACCCCTCCGGCGGAATCTCCAGCACGACGCGCCACACCGTGAAGCTCTCGATCTGCTTAACCGTCATTTCCGGCGCCTTGTACCTGCAGCAGGCAGTCGCGAAATTCAGCAGCGAGTGCTGCAACATTCTCGGGGTCGAACATATTGTCATGATTCCCGGGCACGCCGCGGATTTCGATCGGGCCGTCGATCAGCACGCTCCACCCCAGGTCGTCCTGCCGCTTGTTTTCGGTCGTCCGGAACAACGTCATGCCGCCGGCATATCGGCCTGGTTTGTATCGCCGCCTTGCCATCCGGTAGAACAAAAACTGCCCGCCCAGGCGGAAACGCCTGGGGAACGGCCGACCAAGGCGGCGGCAGGCGTGGAAGAGCGTCAGGATAAACAGCCGGTGGAAGGCGCGCACCATCGAGGCGGGACGCGAGCGCAGGTATGCGAGCAGAGATAAGCCTTCATACTTTTTCTTGAAATCCGTCGGGGGCAGGAGCGGGCAGTTGGTGTCGAACAGCGCCAGCAGGCGCACCTCCGCCCCCTGCGCCGCCAGCTGCCGCGCCATCTCGAAGGCGACCACGCCCCCGAACGAATAGCCGCCAAGGTAGTAAGGGCCGTCCGGCTGGAAGTCGCGCAATTGCCCCACGTAATGGGTGGCCATCTCATCGATGGTATTTCGCCCCTTGCCGCTGAAATCCAGCGCTTCCTGCAGACCATAAAAGGGTTGATCGGAGCCCAGCAACACGGATAGATCGCGATACACGAGAATATCGCCGCCGGCCGGGTGCACGCAGAAGAACGGCGGTCGCGAGCCCTCCGCCTGCACGGGCGCCAGCGATTCCCAGGGCGGCGTCCAATCCTCCCGGCTCAACAACTCGGCCATGTCGGCCACACAGGAGGCCTGCAGCAGGGTGGCCAGCGGCAGCCGCCGCCCCATCCGCTCCTCGATCAGCGCGAAGAGGCGGGGAGCGAGCAGGGAATGCCCGCCCAGGTCGTAAAAGCTCTCCTGCCGCCCTACGCGATCAATGTCCAGCACTTCTTTCCAGATGCGCGCCAGCGTTTCTTCGAGTGGAGTGCGCGGGGGATCGAAGCCGGCCTCCGTTTCCTCGAAAACT
>CALMWM010000622.1 GCA_937873435.1 uncultured Gallionellaceae bacterium | reverse complement strand
TCCAGCGCCGGCATTTCCTGCAACGAGCGCAAATTGAGGTCGTCTAGAAACTGCCTGGTCGTCGCATACAGCGCCGGATGTCCCGGCACGTCGCGGTGCCCGACCGCGTCAATCCAGCCACGCGATTCCAGGGTCTTGATGATCGCGCTGCTGACCGTGACACCGCGTATTTCCTCGATGTCACCGCGCGTCACCGGCTGACGATAAGCGATAATCGCCAAGGTCTCCATTACCGCACGCGAGTAGCGTGGCGGCTTTTCCGGGCTGAGACGTTCAAGATAAGGCTGAAATTCCGGCCTGACCTGAAAGCGCCAGCCGCTGGCGACATTAACCAGTTCCACGCCGCGCACGTTCCAATCGGAGCGCAACTCTTCAAGCACCTTGCGCAGGATTTCGCTGGAAAGCTCGACATCGAATAGCTTTTTCAACTGATGCAAGGATAGTGCTTCGGCACTTGCCAGCAGCACAGCCTCCAGCACCAACTTGATTTCGGCGAGATTAGGCTGCGGTTGCATAGGATAATTTCACATAAATCGGTGCAAATGGCGCTTGCTGGCTGATCTCCACCAGTTTTTCGCGCGCCAGTTCCAGGATGGCAAGAAAACTCACAATCATCTCCGGCACCCCGCGTAGCGACTCGAACAAGGTTGAAAATTCGCTATAAACATCGCCCCCCAGCAAGCGCAAAATCCGGCTCATATGCTCACGCACCGACAATTCCTCGCGGCTCACCTTATGATGCCGGGTCACATTGCTACGCCGCACAATCGCTAGCCACGCCTCGCGCAAATCGTCCAGGCAGACTTCCGGTAAACGCTTGACGGCAGTCTGTTCCAACCACACCTGCACCAGCGCAAAATCGCGGCCTACCAGCGGCAATTCGTCCAGATTGCGTGCCGCCAGCTTGATCTGCTCGTATTCGAGCAAACGCCGCACCAGCTCGGCACGCGGATCGTTTTCCACTTCCGCCGCCGCAATCGGTTTAGGCAATAACATGCGAGACTTGATCTCGATCAGCATCGCCGCCATCACCAGGTATTCCGCTGCCAGCTCCAACTGCTTGGCGCGCATCAGTTCGACGTATTCCATATACTGGCGCGTGACTTCCGCCATCGGAATATTCAGCACGTCGAGGTTCTGCCGGCGGATCAGGTACAGCAACAGATCAAGCGGCCCCTCGAAGGCATCCAGAAAGACCTCCAGCGCCTCGGGAGGGATGTACAGGTCTTTCGGCATTTCCGCCAGCGGTTCGCCATACAGACGAGCGACTGGAGCTTCAATGATTTCAGACACGAGCATTCACCTCCGAGCAGGGGGCAAGTTGTTGGTCATCAGGCGAAGACAACCTTCACCACATCCTTGAAATGTTTCACGAAATGCGCATTCACGCCTTCTCGGATATAGTCCGGCAGTTCGTCGTAGTCACGCCGGTTAGCTTCCGGCATGATCACTTCCATCACCTTGATGCGCCGCGCTGCGATCACTTTCTCGCGCACCCCACCGATAGGCAGAACTTCGCCGGTCAACGTCAGTTCGCCAGTCATCACCAAAGGTCGTCCGATCATTTCATTGCGCGCCAGCGACAGCAACGCGGTCGCCATGGTAATGCCGGCACTCGGCCCGTCCTTGGGCGTAGCGCCTGCAGGAACATGCAGATGGACAAAGGCTTCGTCGAAAAACACCGGGTTGCCCTTGAACAGTTTGAGATGCGAGGCGACGTAGCTATAAGCGATCTCCGCCGATTCTCGCATTACCTCGCCGAGCTGGCCGGTCAGCTTGAAACCGCGATTCTTGGTGTGTACCAAGGAAGCCTCGATACTCAGGGTGGCACCGCCCATCGAGGTCCAGGCCAGCCCCGTGACGACGCCCACACCGCTCATAGGTTTTTCGGTCAGGAATACCGGCTTGCCGAGGTACTCCTCCACCTGGCCGATAGCCAAATGAATCGGTTTCTCCGCACCGTTGACCAGTTTCACCACCGCTTTGCGCACCATGCGCCCGAGCTGTTTTTCCAGATTGCGCACGCCGGATTCGCGGGCATAGCCCTCGACGATCTGGCGCAACGCGGCATCGGTAACCGTCACTTCGCCACGCTTGATACCAGTTTTTTTCAGTTGCTTGGGCAACAGGTGATGCTTGGCGATCTGCACCTTCTCGGCGGTAATGTAGCCCGACAGGCGGATGGTTTCCATGCGATCGAGCAACGGAGCGGGAATAGTATCGAGCTGGTTGGCGGTGCAAACGAACAGCACCTTGGACAAGTCGAAGCGCACATCCAGGTAATGATCGAGAAAATCCACGTTCTGCTCGGGATCGAGCACTTCGAGCAGTGCCGATGCCGGATCGCCCTGATAGGAAGCGCCGATCTTGTCGATTTCGTCGAGCATGATCACCGGATTGGCAACGCCGCATTCCTTGATCGCCTGCACGAACTTGCCTGGCATCGCGCCAATGTATGTGCGGCGATGGCCCTTGATCTCCGCTTCGTCGCGCATCCCGCCTAGGGAAAAACGATAAAATTTGCGTCCCAACGCGTTGGCGATGGAACGCCCGATGGAAGTCTTGCCCACGCCCGGCGGCCCCACCAGCAACAGGATCGAGCCGGCGATCTCTCCCTTCAGCGCGCCCACGGCGAGGAACTCGATGATGCGCTCCTTCACGTCGTCCAGACCGTCGTGGTCGTGGTCAAGGATCTTGCGTGCACGTTTCAGATCGAGCTTGTCCTTGGAAAACTTGCCCCACGGCAACTGGCTCAACCAATCCAGGTAATTGCGCGTCACTGCGTACTCCGGCGAACCGGACTCGAGCACGGATAGCTTGCCCATCTCCTCGTCCACGCGTTTTTGCGCGTTTTCCGGCAAGGTCAGCTTGGCCAGCCGTTCGTTGAAACGATCGATATCGGCAGTGCGGTCATCCTTGGCAATGCCAAGCTCCTTCTGGATTTCCTTGAGTTGCTCGCGCAGGAAAAATTCGCGCTGCCGATCGCTGAGCTTGTGCTCTACCTGAGCGCGAATCTGCGATTGCAGCTTGGCGACATCCAGTTCCTTCTTGATCAGCACCAGCACCTTTTCCATGCGCCGCCGCACGTTGAAGGCTTCCAGCACCTTCTGCAAATCCTCCTTGGTAGCGGTGGTCAGGCTGGCGGCAAAATCCGCCAGCGAAGACGGCTCGTTCGGGCTGAAACGGTTGAGGAAAAACTTGAGTTCTTCGCTATACAGCGGGTTAAGCGGAATCAGGTCCTTGATCGTATTGATGATGGCCATCGCGTAGGCCTTCATCTCGTCTTCGTTGCGCGATAGCGGCTCGCTGGGATATTCCACCTCCACCAGGTAGGGAGGCTTGTTGGAAATCCAGTTGACGATGCGGAAACGCGCATGTCCCTCGGCGATAAACTGCATTTTTCCGTCCGAGCGCACCGGGTGATGCATGTTCACCATCGTGCCGACAGAGTAAAAATCGCCCGGTTTGACCTCGTCGGCATGGTCCGGCTTGACCAGGATCAGTCCCACCATCTTGTCCGGCGTATCGCCGATTTTCTTCACCGTATCCAGCCACGGTTTCTCGTTCATCAACAACGGCAGAGTCTGCGCCGGGAAAAACGGTTTTTCCGTCAGCGGCAGCAAATACAAGGTCTGTGGCAAAACTTTGGCGGGAACCGCTGGAGCAGCGGAATTCTCGGCTTCTTTGGAAGAAAGCACCTCGCCTTCGAGGGGTTGTTGGTCTGGCATGATTTACCCCGAACAGAAAATTGAACAAGTAATAGCTAGATTGCGTTCCTCAGGAATAATTCAAGCCCATCGCCTCACGCACATCGCGCATGGTTTCGCACGCTAGTTCACGCGCCTTTTCGCAACCGTCGGCGATGATATTGCGCACCAGTGTCGGATCGTCCAAGTAGATTTGCGCCCTTTCGCGCATTGGCTTCTGTTCTTCGAGCACCGCATCGATTACCGGCTGCTTGCACTCCAGACAGCCGATGCCGGCGCTGATACAGCCATCCTGCACCCACTGACGGCGCCCGTCGTCGGAATAGACCATATGGAACTGCCACACCGGGCACTTCTCAGGCGTGCCGGGATCGGTACGCCGCACCCGTGCCGGATCGGTGGGCATGGTGCGGATTTTTCTCACCAGGCTGTCCTGGTCTTCGCGTAGCGTCAGGGTGTTGTTGTAGGACTTGGACATTTTCTGTCCGTCCAGGCCGGGCATACGCGAAGCTACGGTGAGCAGCGCGTGAGGCTCGGCCAGGATCATTTTGCCGCCGCCTTCCAGATAACCGAACAAACGCTCACGGTCGCCCAGGCTAAGATTTTGGGTGTCGTTGAGAAGTGCCTTGGCGGCTTCCAGCGCCTCGTCGTCGCCTTCCTGCTGAAAACGGGTACGCAATTCGCCGTACAGTTTGGCTTTCTTGCCGCCCATTTTCTTCACCGCATTTTGCGCCTTTTCCTCGAAACCCGGCTCGCGTCCATAAAGGTGGTTGAAACGCCGCGCCAGTTCGCGGGTGAATTCGATATGCGGCACCTGATCCTCGCCCACCGGCACTTGGTTGGCGCGATAGATCAGGATGTCCGCTGCCTGCAACAACGGATAGCCGAGGAAACCGTAGGTGGACAGGTCTTTCTCGCTGAGCTTTTCCTGCTGATCCTTGTAGGTCGGCACCCGTTCCAGCCACCCCAACGGCGTAATCATCGACAGCAGCAGATGCAATTCGGCGTGCTCTGGCACGCGCGACTGGATGAACAGCGTGGCCTGCGCCGGGTCGACGCCAGCCGCCAGCCAATCTATCACCATTTCCCAGACGCTCTGCTCGATCACTTGCGGGGTATCATAGTGGGTGGTGAGCGCGTGCCAGTCGGCAACAAAAAACAGGCATTCGTATTCGTTCTGCAAATTCACCCAGTTTTTCAGCACGCCATGGTAATGACCGAGGTGGAGGCTGCCAGTGGGGCGCATACCGGAGAGAACTTTTTCCGCAAACATAGAATTAAATCCCGAACAACATGAAAATTGCGCCGACCGTGAGATTGATCAGCGGCCATAAAATGGAATCCAGTGCACCGAGAAACAGCAGCGCGATCAGGATGAAAAAACCGTAGCGTTCCAGACTGGCGAAACGCCAGGCCAGGTTATGCGGCAACAGGCTGACCATGATGCGCCCGCCGTCGAGCGGCGGCAGCGGCAGCAGATTGAGCACCAGCAGCACCGCGTTGATCGACACGCCGGCCTTGCCCATCAGCGCCATCGGCAGGGAAAGACTGCTTTCCGGCATCAGCATCGCCATTTTCATCACCAGCGCCCAGCCGAATGCCATTGCCAGGTTGGAAGCAGGCCCAGCAGCAGCAACCCACAGCATGTCTTTTTTCGGTTGGCGCAAATTGCCGAAATTCACCGGCACCGGCTTGGCCCAGCCGAACAGGATGCCGCCCAGCAGCAAGGACAACAACGGCACCAACACCGTGCCGACCGGGTCGATATGGCGCAACGGGTTGAGGCTGATGCGTCCCAGCATATAAGCGGTACTGTCGCCGAAGTGGCGCGCCGCATAACCGTGCGCCGCCTCGTGCAGCGTGATGGCGAATACCACCGGCAATGCGTACACGGCAATCTTTTGCACTAAAGTCAGTTCGATCATTTATTCCAATCCGAAAGGCTGAATGTCGCCTTTACCTTGTCTCACCAACAAAGGGGCATCACCGGTCATATCGATCACGCTGGTCGTCACCACGTCGCAATAGCCACCATCCACCACCAGATCGACCTGGCGTTCGAGCAAATCGCGGATTTCGTAGGGATCGCTCAGCGGCACCTCTTCACCTGGCAACAGCATGGTAGTACTCAGTATCGGTTCGCCGAGTTCCGCCAGCAAAGCCTGCGTTACCGGATGATCCGGCACACGCAAGCCGATGGAACGACGCTTGGGGTGTTGCAGCCGCTTCGGCACTTCCCGCGTCGCTTCCAGAATGAAGGTATAACAGCCTGGCGTCGTCGCCTTGAGCAAACGAAACTGGCTGTTATCCACTTTGGCATAGTGCGCGATCTCCGCCAGATCGCGGCACACCAGCGTCAGGAAGTGCTGGTCGTCGAGGCGGCGAATCGCCCTGATACGTTCTTCCGCTGCCTTGTCGCCGGGCAGGCAACCGAGCGCATAGCTGGAATCGGTCGGATAGACGATCACCCCGCCGCTGCGCAGCACTTCGACGATCTGCCGAATCAGGCGCGGCTGGGGGTTTTCCGGGTGGACAACGAAAAATTGTGCCATGCTAATTTAACACCTTGGCTTCTTCCCAATCCGCCCAAACCGGGTGACACCCCAGCGGCAGTTCGGGCAGTCGCCCCAGTTCGAGATAATTCTCGCCGGGGCCGTGATAATCCGAGCCGCACGACGATAGCAGATCGAATTCGCGGGCATAGGCAGCGAATTCCTGGTATTGCTCGCGAGTGTGGCTGCCGGATACCACCTCGACCGCCGCACCGCCGGCATCCTTGAAATCGGTGAACAGTTCGCGCATATTGGTTTTGCCCAGATCGTAGCGCCCCGGATGCGCCAGCACGGCAACCCCGCCGCCAGCCCTGATCCAGTCTATCGCATCGCTCATTGCCGCCCATTGGTGCGACACGTAGCCCGGCTTGCCTTTGACCAGAAACCTTTTAAAAACCGATTTCACATCTTTGGCATGGCCTTGTTCCACCAGGAAACGCGCGAAATGTGCGCGTCCGATGATCCGTTCGTTACCGGCATGGCGGTACGCGCCTTCCAGACTGCCTGTAATGCCGATCTTTGCCAGATCGTCCGCCATCCTGCGGGCACGCTCGATGCGACCGCTACGAATCGCTTCCAGCCCGTTCAACAGTTCCGGACAGTCCGGATCGAAATGCAACCCGACGATATGCACGCCGCGCTTATGCCATGTGGTGGAAATTTCGGTGCCGTTGATCAGGCAGATGCCGACCGTCACAGCCGCAGTGCGCGCCTCTTCTAGACCGTCCACATCGTCGTGGTCGGTCAGCGCCAGCATGCGTATGCCCTGAACAGCAGCAAGCCTGACAAGCTCGGTGGGAGTTAATAGACCGTCTGAGGTGGTGGAGTGACTATGCAAGTCAACGCTGGACATTTAATAGGAATGCTTGTTAAAACAGCCCGAATCATAGCAAAATAACGTCTTTATTGAAACGCGGCCACGATGAAGTTCCTTTTCGATCTATTTCCCATCATCCTGTTTTTCATCGCCTACAAGTTTTTTGGGATATTCACCGCAACCGCTGTCGCCATCGGCGCGACCTTTGCCCAAATCGCCTGGGTCTGGCATCGCCATCGCAAGGTGGATACCATGCTGTGGGTCAGTCTCGGCCTGATCGTGGTGTTCGGCGGCGCAACGCTGTTTTTCAAGAATCCCACCTTCATCAAGTGGAAACCGACCGTCCTCTACTGGCTGTTTGCAACAGTCTTGTTGGTAGGTGATCTGCTGGTCGGCAAAAATCCGATCAAGGCGATGATGCAAAAACAGGTGACCCTTCCGGAAATCGTCTGGAAAAAACTCAATTTAAGCTGGGCAGCCTTCTTTACCGTGATGGGCGGGGTCAATCTCTACGTTGCCTACACCTATTCAGAAGACACCTGGGTCAACTTCAAGCTGTTCGGCATCCTCGGCATGATGCTGCTGTTCGTTGTTTTGCAAGGCGCGATGTTGAGCAAATACATCGACGAAAAGGAAAGCTGATGCTGTATATGATCTACGCTGAAGATGCGCCGGGATCGCTGGAAAAACGTCTGACCGCACGCCCCGCCCATTTGGAACGCCTGCAAGCATTACAAAAAGAAGGTCGTCTGGTGCTGGCCGGCCCGTTGCCCGCCATCGACAGCCCCGACCCCGGTCCGGCGGGCTTCAGCGGCAGCATGATCGTGGCCGAATTCGCTTCATTGGTCGATGCCCGTGAGTGGGCCGAACACGACCCTTATTCGAGCGCCGGGGTTTACGCCAACGTCACGGTCAAGCCGTTCAAGAAAGTGCTACCCGCATGAAAATCTCCTGCGAGGTTTTTATGAACCACTTGACGATATAATGGACAAAGCTATTCGTGCTATGGGCGTGGTCGCTCGCTAGCCGGAAAAATTTTCAACCACAACCTTAATTGAGGGAAAAACAATGCACCCCATGAAACTTCGCTATATCCTGCTTGGGCTAGGCAGCCTCGCCATCAGCGCCTGCAATGCCCAAGAACCGAAAGCAGCGCCCGCTTCGAATGGAAAAATCGCCACCGTCAATGGCGTTGCTATTCCGCAGGCGCGTTTCGACTTTCTGGTCAAGCAAAGCACCGCCCAGGGACAACCGGATACCCCGGAACTGCAAAAAAGCCTGCGCGAAAACCTGATTGTTCAGGAAATCATTTCCCAGGAAGCCGCCAAAAAAGGTCTGGACAAGAATAGCGACATCGCCCTGCAAATGGATCTTGCCAAACAAAATGTACTGGTACGTGCCTATATCCAGGATTACCTGAAATCGCACCCGGTCAGCGACGACGCACTGAAGGCCGAGTACGACAAGATCAAAGTGCAGATGGGTGACAAGGAATACAAGGCACGCCACATCCTGGTAGAAAAGCAGGAAGAAGCCAAAGACATTATCGCCAGGTTGAAGAAGGGCGAGAAATTCGAAAAACTCGCCGAGAAGTCGAAAGATCCGGGCTCCAAGGCAAACGGCGGCGATTTAGGCTGGAACTCTCCGGCAACCTTCGTGAAACCGTTCAGCGATGCGCTGGTCAAGCTGCAAAAAGGCAAATTCACCACCGAACCGCTGCAAACCCAATTTGGCTGGCATGTGATTCAGCTTGAAGACGTGCGCGAGACCAAGCCACCGGCATTCGAACTGGTCAAGCACAACCTGAGCCAGCGCCTGCAACAGCAACAAATCGACAAGATGATCGTCGATGTGAAAGCCAAGGCCAAGGTAGAGTAATTCTTGCCGAGGCGTAAAAAGGAGACGGGGGCTTACCAGCCCCCGTCTCCTTTTATTCACCGCGTATCTTGTGGAAATTATCCGGCAACTCGTGGCAATTGCCGTCCGTGTCGTACCAATACAACTTCCCGGGATCTTCCAGCGTCGCCAGTTCATGCGAGCCGTCGCAATAGGGATGTATTGCCGATAAGCCGCAACCGCATAGATACTTGGTTTCCCGACCGACGGAAACCGCGATCGGCGCGGCTCTGACAAACTTCACGATCCTGGCCATTTCCTGCTCCTTGAAACATCACCGGCAAATTCATACTAGACCTTGCTCGGTGATTTTTCCCGGAAATATTACTCCTCGCCGTTGATTTAACCAGTCGAGATGCTGCATGGCAGCTACAAACCCTCTATCCGAGCCAACGCCGCGCATTCCTGAACATTCGTAACCACGGCCCATCCTCTCCCCATGC
>CALMWM010000621.1 GCA_937873435.1 uncultured Gallionellaceae bacterium | reverse complement strand
GGCGGATGTCGAAAAAGTGGTGTTGCTGACGCGGCGCGTTGTGGACAACCAGGTCTCTCCGGATTACGCGGCGCCATTCGAGGCGCTGTCGGAAAAATCCGGCATCGTGCGCATCGAGTGCGGCGAGCAAAAATATTTGCCCAAGGAGATGTTGTGGGATTCGCTGGAAAGCTTTTCCGACAACGCGCTGGCTTACCTCAAAAGCCTGGAGCGCCCCCCCGATGTCATTCACAGCCATTATGCGGATGCAGGCTATGTCGGCGCCCGGCTTTCGCACCAACTGGGCGTCCCGCTGGTACACACCGGCCATTCGCTGGGCCGTACCAAGCGCAAGCAATTGCTTGCCAGCGGCATCAAGCGCAGCGAGATCGAGGCGAGCTACAACATTTCCCGCCGCATCGAGGCCGAAGAGACGACGCTGGGTGTCGCCGAGCGCGTCATTACCAGCACGCAACAGGAGATCGAGCAGCAATACGGCCTCTATGACTTCTACCAGCCAGACCGGATGCGGGTGGTCCCGCCTGGAACTGATCTGGAGCGCTTCTACCCGCCGCAAGGCGACGAAAAAAATAGTGCAATCGCACAGGAACTCAAACGCTTCCTGAGCCGGCCCAACAAGCCGATCATCCTGGCGCTGTCGCGTCCCGACCCCAAAAAGAACATCGTCACCCTGATCGAGGCTTACGGCGAATCGCCTGAATTACAGCAAGCCGCCAATCTGGTGATCGTGGCGGGAAACCGCGACGACATCCAGGATCTGGAAAGCGTTTCACGCAACGTCCTCAACGAGATCCTGCTGGCTATCGACAAATACGACCTGTACGAGAAAGTCGCTTATCCGAAACATCATAAGTCGGAAGATGTGACCATCCTATATCGCCTGGCTGCGGCCTCGCGCGGCGTATTCGTCAATCCTGCGCTGACCGAGCCGTTCGGCCTGACGCTGATTGAGGCCGCCGCCTGCGGCTTGCCGATCGTGGCGACGGAGGACGGTGGTCCGATCGAAATCATCGGAAATTGCCGCAACGGCTACCTGATCAATCCGCTCGACAAAAAAGCCATGGCACAAACGCTGCTCCAGAGCCTGTCGGACAAGAAGGAATGGGCACGTCTGGCGAAGAACGGCATACAAGGCGTGCGCCGTCACTATTCGTGGCCGGCGCACGTGGAAAAATACCTGTCGGTCATCCGCCCGCTAGTGGAAAAAACCGAGCCGATAGCCCGGATGACCCTGCGCAGGCGATCGAGCGTATTCCGCGACCGGGCGATTTTCACCAGCCTCGACCTCAACCTGATCGGCGATGGCGATTCCTTGACGGCGCTTTTGCGCAGTATGCAAGCGCACCACAAGTCGATCATCTTCGGCATCGCGACCGGCCGCCGTTTTGACGACGCCCTGGCCACATTACGTCAATACAATATCCCCAAGCCGGATGTGTTGATTTCCAGCCAGGGAACCGAGATCCACTATGCGCCGAATCTGACCCAGGATAGCGTTTGGCAGCGCCACATCAACCATCAGTGGAATCCGCACGCGGTACGCGACATCCTCAAGGAAATCCCGGGGCTCACGATGCAGCCGAAAAACTATCAAAGCGCTTACAAAATCAGTTATTTCATCGATCCCGCAGTGGCGGACATCCAGGAAATACGTCAAACCTTGTTGCGCAACGAACAAGCCGTGAATGCGGTATTTTCCTTCGGGCAATTTCTCGATGTACTGCCGATCAGGGCCTCGAAGGGCTTGGCCCTGCGCTGGTGTGCCGAGCAACTGGACTTTCCGCTGGAAAATACCCTGGTTGCCGGGGTCACCGCTGCGGATGCGGACATGCTGCGCGGCAATACCCTGGGAACCGTGGTGGATAACCGGCATCTCGCGGAATTGGCCGAGTTGGCCAATGTCGAGAAGATCTATTTCTCGGCAAAGCCGCACGCCGCCGGCATTCTCGAAGCGATGGAGCATTACCGGTTCTTTGCCGACGAAAAGGACAGTGGCGCATCATGAAGCCGCTCCTGATTTGCACCGACCTCGACCGGACATTGATCCCGAACGGCACGCAACCCGAATCGCCAAATGCCAGGGAGTTGTTCCGGCGCTTGGCGGGCAGCAAGGAAGTTACCATCGCCTATGTGAGCGGCCGTCACCGCACGCTGATCGAGCGGGCCATCGCGGAATTCGGCCTGCCGCAACCCGATTTCGCCATTGCCGATGTCGGCTCGACCATCTATCGGATTGATCCGGACGGCTGGCAACAATGGGAGCAATGGGACGCGCAGATCGCGCCGGATTGGCGCGGCTTGACGCATGACGATCTGCACGGCTTGCTGCGCAATTTTCCGGCGCTACGCTTGCAGGAACCCGAAAAACAGAATTGCCACAAGCTCAGCTACCACGTGTCGCTGGAAACGGATGCACAAGGCTTGATCGAGGAAATAGAGGCGCGATTGAGGCAGGCCGGCATAAAGGCGAACCTGATCTGGAGTATCGACGAAGCGGCCTGGATGGGCTTGCTGGATGTCCTGCCGGCGAGTGCCAACAAGTTGCATGCGATCCGCTTCCTGATGCAGCAACAAGGCTTTCAGCACGAGAACACGGTATTTGCCGGCGACAGCGGCAACGATCTGGACGTGCTGTTGAGCGATGTTCAAGCAGTGCTGGTTGCCAATGCCGATGCCGAAGTCAAAAAGCTGGCGGCAAAGGCGCATAAAGACACCCTTTATCTTGCGCAAGGCGGCTATTTCGGGATGAATGGCAATTACAGCGCCGGCATCCTTGAGGGGGTCGCGCATTACCGGCCTGAAGTGGACGCGTGGCTGCGCGAACGATACTGAACAAAACTAGAGGCTATTAATGTACGAACAAGCTTCCCATTCGCTGTTGAACGAAATTCTGGTCGATCTGAAACCGGAGATCGGCAACATGCGGCTGCGGCATTTCTATACCCGCCTCGGGGCGAACTTTTATGCGATCCATTCCCTGTTCCACCTGCTGTATGGCGGTCGTCCCGATTTCAAGGAACAGATGGTCAGCCTGGTGGAAACCCTGGCGCTGCGCTACATCGAACGCTCGCCGCCTCTGCGGCGTTCCGATTTGGCGCGCGGAAAAGACTACAACTGGTTCCTCAACCAGAAGTGGATCGGGATGGCGCTGTACTGCGATCGTTTTGCCGACGACCTGAAGGGCTTGCGCACGAAGCTGCCTTACTTGCAGGACCTGGGCATCAACATGCTACACATCATGCCCATCCTCGACTGCCCGCCGGACAACAGCGACGGCGGCTATGCGGTGCGCGATTTCAAGCGGATCGACCCGCGTTTCGGTACCACGGAGGATATCGAGGCGCTGGCGGCCACCCTCAAAAAACGCGACATGCTGCTGGTCCTCGATGTCGTGGTCAACCACACTTCAAATGAGCACGAATGGGCGCAGCGGGCGCGCCAGGGCGACCAGAAGTTCCAGGATTACTACTTCGTCTTCGACGACCGCGAAACCCCCGATATTTACGAAGAAACCATGCCGGAGATCTTCCCGGTCACCGCGCCCGGCAATTTCACCTGGGACGAGGAAATGGGCAAGTGGGTAATGACGGTGTTCAACAACTACCAGTGGGACCTGAACTATCGCAACCCGGCGGTGCTGATCGAGATGATCGACATCATCCTGTTCTGGGCCAACCAGGGGGCGGACATCCTGCGCCTGGATGCGGTGGCGTTCCTGTGGAAGAAGATGGGCAGCGTCTGCCAGAACGAACGCGAGGCGCACTTGCTGCTGCAACTGATGAAGGATTGCTGCCAGGTGACCGCGCCGGGCGTGCTGTTCATCGCGGAGGCAATCGTTTCTCCCGGCGAAATCGCCAAATATTTCGGCGAGGACGCGATCAACGCCAAGGAATGCGAGATCGCCTACAACGCGACCTTCATGGCTTTGCTCTGGGATGCAGTCGCGACCAAGAACGCGAGGTTGCTCAAGCAGGGGATCAAAAACCTGCCGGTCAAGCTGGAACGGGCGACCTGGCTCAACTACGTGCGCTGCCACGACGACATCGGGCTCGGCTTCGACGATCGCGATGTCCAGCTGGCCGGCTACGACCCGGTTCAGCACCGGCGCTTTCTGATCGATTACTTCACTGGCCGCTTTCCGGACTCGCCCGCCAGGGGGATGCCCTTCGGCGAGAATCCCAAGACTGGCGACGCGCGCATCTCCGGCTCGCTCGCCTCATTGGTCGGGCTTGAATCCGCGCTTGCCAGCCAGGATGAAGAAGCTATCGCTGCGGCGATCAAGACCATCCTGCTGCTGCATGGCATGATCCTCTCGTTCGGCGGAATACCGCTGCTCTATTACGGCGACGCGGTCGGCACCCTGAATTGTCTGGAGTATCTCGCCGACCCCTCCAAGGCTGCCGACAACCGCTGGATGAATCGTTCGACTTTCAATTGGAGCAAGGCGGAAAAACGACATCAGACCGGCACGGTGGAACAGCGGATATTCAGCGCATTGAAAAAAATGATCGCGCTGCGCAAGGAGGTCACGGCTTTCGCTGATTTCGACAACCGCCAATTGCTGATGGTGGATAATCCCAATCTGCTGGTTTTTTCCCGCTGCGACCCGCAAAACGCCCGCAACAGGGTGCTGGTGGTCGGCAACTTCAGCGCCGAGGCGCAAACACTACCCGGCGACGCGTTAAGGCAACACGGGTTCTTCCTCCAGGAGAGCATGAAAAACCTCTGCTCGGGCGAACGCATCGTGCTGGAAGGCGATGCTATCGCCGTTCCAGCGTTGTCTTGCTATTGGCTCGCCGACTGACTTGCGGCGAGAGGCGTGTCAATAGATCAGGTTCAGCATCAGCATCAATACCGTCAGGAACAGTATCGTCATGACGCCGCCGGCGCGCATGAAGTCGGATACCCGGTAACCCGCCGGCCCCATGATCAGCGCGTTGACCTGGTGGGTGGGAAGAAAGAAGGAGTTGGAGGTGGCCAGTGCCACAGTCAGCGCGAATACTGCCGGGTTGGCGCCGGCGCCGATGGCGATATTCACCGCGAGGGGTACCAGCAGCACGGTAGCGCCGACGTTGGACATCACCAGGGTGAAGAACGTCGCCAGGATGGCGATGGCCAATTGCAGCACCCAGTGCGGTACGCCGCCCAGCAGGCTCAGGGTCTGTTGCGCGATCCATGCGGCGGTGCCGCTGGTTTCCACGGCCAGACCCAGCGGAATCAGGCTGGCCAACAGGAACACCGACTTCCAGCTTACCGCGTGGTAAGCCTCCTCGATGCGCAGCACGCCCGACAAAATCATGCCGATGGCACCGGTCATCAGGGCGATGGACAGGCGCACATTGGTGAACAGCAGCATGAACAGGGCAATGCCGAAGAACACCAGGGCGGGAACTACCTTGTGGGGGCGCAATTCCTCGTGCGGATATTCGGTGGTGATGACCACGAAGTTCTTGTCCTTTTCCAGGTGGGACAAGGCTTCCCAAGTGGTATGCACGATCAGCGCGTCGCCGGCCTGCAGGGGCAGGTTGCGGATGCCGTCGCCTTCGCGCAGGGTTTCGCCGCCACGATGCAGGGCGACCATGGCGATGCCGTAGGTCTTGCGCATCCACACGTCGCGGGCGCTCTTGCCGACCAGGTCGGAAGCGGGTGGGATCACCACCTCGGCGATGCCGGCCTTGCTGGATGCCAGGGATTCGGCGAAAGTCTCCATATCGTCGCGCAGTTCCAGCTGGTTTTCCTCGACGAAAGCTTCCAGGCGCTCCGGCGCGGCCAGGATGCCCAGCACGCTGTTGGGCTCGATGCCGATATCGCGAGCCAGGCCGCCGGGGCCGACGCGCAAGTCCTCGCTACCGCGCAGGGCGGCGATCACACGGACCTTGCCTTGCTGTTCCACCTCATCCAGCAACTTGCCCACCAGCGGGCTGTCGTGCGGCACCACCACCTCGAAGAGTCCGTAATCCAGGCCGTAGAGCTCCTTGAAATACTGCATGGCATTGGTGCCCTTGGAGATGTCATCGTGCTTGCCTCCTGGCAGCACGAAACGTCCTGCCAGGACGAAGTAGGCGATGCCGCTGGTCAGCAGGGCGATGCCGATGGGCGTGACCGAGAATAGCGACCAGGTCGCCATCTGCTGCGCAGGCGGCAGCGCCTTGTTGGAGGTGAGGATCAGGTCGTTCAAGAGGATCAGCGGGCTGGAACCGACCATGGTAATCGTGCCGCCGAGGATCGCGCAGAATCCCATGGGCATCAGCAGGCGGGACATCGGCAGGCCGGTGCGCGATGAAATCCGGCTGACCACCGGCAGGAACAGCGCGGCGGCGCCGACGTTCTGCATGAAGCTGGAGATGAAGCCGACTGTGCCGGAAATGGCCGGGATAATCCTGGACTCGGTTCGACCGGCCAGCTTCAGGATGGTGCCCGCCACCTTGCCCATCAGCCCGGTCTTGTCCAGTCCGGCGCCGATGATCATCACCGCGATAATCGACATCACCGCGTTACTGGAAAACCCCCGGAACAGTTCGGATGGGGGCACCAGGGGCTGGGCCAAACCCAATATGTCGCTGAAGGAACTGATCAGGCCCAGCAGCACCATGATGCTGACCGCCGCCACGTCCACGCCCACTACTTCGAAAGCGAACAGAAATACCGTCAGTAGCAGGATGCCCATTACCACGGCGATTTCAATGCTGGGAACCGCGTAGGCGACCGCCAGGCCGACGAGTAGAAATATGGATGCGGCGACGATGGTCTTGGTGGAAATGTTAAGCATGATGGGTCCTGGGGTCGGTACGGGCGCCAAATTCAATAAATATCCTTGGCTTGGTGTGCAGGCCAGGGAAAGCTATCATTTTACAGTTACTGGCTAAATGGCGATAGCCGCCCATTCGTTACACGGCACCATTGCGAAATAGCCTATTGCGGCACTGGCCGCTTTCCTTTCAGGGGTGGCGCGGCCCACGCCGGGCGGAGACGATTTCCACCGGGTTCTCGTAGATGTCGCGCCGTTTGTCGTAAAGGGGGATGGTGGTGCCGTTGAGGCGATTCTGCGCCAGCGCGGCAAGATCGACGTCGGCGATGACCACCTGTTCCATGTTCACCACGCCTTCGGCGGCGATGCCGTCGCGCGAGAAGGAAAAGTCCGAGGGGGTCATGATGCTCGCCTGCCCGTAGTGCATGCCCAGCCCTTCCACCGGCAGGTTGCCCACGGTGCTGGTCATCGCGACGTAGACCTGATTCTCTATGGCGCGGGCTTGCGCGCAGTAGCGCACGCGCCAGAAGCCTTGCCGGTCGTCGGTGGACGAAGGCACGAAGAGGATGTCCGCGCCCGCCTCGCAAACCAGCCTGGCCAACTCGGGAAATTCGATGTCGTAGCAGATCAGGATGCTGATGGCGCCGTAATCGGTCTGAAATAGATGCAGCTTGTCGCCGGCCGTGGTGTCCCACTTGTCCCGTTCCCAGCGGGTACGGTGGATCTTGTCCTGCATGAACACCTCGCCATGCGGCGAGAACATGAACGCGGTGTTGTAGAGCAGTCCATCGCGCAGGTTGGGGTGACTGCCGGCGATCAGGTAAAAATTGTTTTTCCTGGCGATCTCGGCCATCAGCTCCATGTAGCGCGGCGTGTAGTCGTGCATACGGCGCACGGCGTCCTTGATGCCTTGGTTCTGATCCATAAAGGACAAGAGCTGGCTGGTAAATATCTCCGGTAGCATGACGAAATTCGGCTTGTATTCCGCAGCGGCCTTGAGAGTGAAGCGCACCTGGTTTTCGAAACCGTCCCAGTCGCTAATGGGGCGGAGCAGATATTGCACGGCGGCGATGCGAACTTTCACAGAATATCTCCTTCCGGTATGCGAGTCGGCTTGTTCTTGTTGAAGCGCGGGTTGAGCCAGACGATCAGCGAGGCATAGCCATGGCTTTCGCGATCCTCGGGAATATAGCCGCTGACCGTGCCGCAAAAGCGGAATTCCTCGCGCAACTGGAAACTGAGTACCGGGTCGTTGATGTCGCCCCACACCACCTTCTGGGCATAAAGCTGGGCCGACATTTGCTCGGCGTAGCGATGGTAGCCGGGCAGGCGGCCGCAGGCGATGATCCGTTTGAGGTTCATCTTGCGGCACAGGCGGCGGCGCGCCTGGTAGAGCGCATGGCCGATTCCCGCGCCGCGCAGGTGCGGATGGACGAATACCTCGGCGCCATACAGCGTGCGCCCTTCCGGGTTGTGGGTGTCGAAGCTGCCGCGCGCGGTGATTTCCTGCCAAGTGTGCTGGACTTGCCATTCATCCCACAACACGACCAGCGCACTGGCGGCCCCGACCAACTGGCCGTCCGACTCGGCGATTATTTGCCCTTGCGGGAAAACTTCAAGCTGGTGCTGCATCAACTCCTCACGCCATGGTGGTATCGTAGGATAGACGCGCCGCTGGAGCTCGATCAACGGTTCGATGTCGGTACTGCGCGTATGGCGGACTAAGACGTTTTGACTCATAGCCTCTGGGCAGTAAATTTTGGCGGCGGGTTCGTGCCGGAATATCTAGGGCTGGATCACGCAATCCACGTAATAGCGCCGCTGCCCGTTCACGTTTTCCCGCACCAGGCCGTGTATGTCGGTCTCGAAACCGGGGAATTTCTCGTTGAAGTCGCGGGCGAATTTCAGGTAGCGGACGATGGTCTGGTTGAAGCGTTCGCCCGGGATCAGCAGCGGGATGCCTGGCGGGTAGGGGGTCAGCAGGACGCTGGTGACGCGTCCCAGCAGATCGTCGATTTCCACCCGTTCGATGTCGCGGTGCGCCATGCGGGCGAAAGCGTCGGTCGGGCGCATCGCGGGTTCCATGTCGGACAGGTACATTTCGGTGGTGAGGCGCGCGATGTCGTTGGCCTTGTAGATGCCGTGGATGTCGTGGCACAGGTCGCGCAGCCCGACGCGCTCGTAGCGCGGGTGCTTGGCGACGAATTCAGGGAGGATGCGCCACAGCGGCTGGTTGCGGTCGTAGTCGTCCTTGAACTGTTGCAGCTCGGTCAGCATGGTGTTCCAGCGGCCCTTGGTGATGCCGATGGTGAACATGATGAAGAAGGAATACAGCCCGGTTTTTTCCACGATCACGCCGTGCTCGGCGAGGTATTTGGTGACGATCCCGGCGGGGATGCCCGGCTCGGAAAAATCGCCGTCCACGTCGAGGCCGGGGGTGATGATGGTGGCCTTGATCGGGTCGAGCATGTTGAACCCGGCGGCGAGGTTGCCGAAGCCGTGCCAGCGCTCGTTGGCGCGCAGCACCCAGTCCTCGCGGCTGCCCATGCCTTCGTCGGCCAGGTGCTCCGGCCCCCACACCTTGAACCACCAGGAATCGCCGAACTCCTCATCCACCTTGCGCATCGCGCGGCGGAAATCCAGCGCCTCGCGAATCGATTCTTCCA
>CALMWM010000620.1 GCA_937873435.1 uncultured Gallionellaceae bacterium | reverse complement strand
GCTTATGGATCGGCAGCGAAAGCGGAGTTGTCGTATGGCAGGCAGGCAGCGACTGGTCGCAACGAAAACGCCTCGCCGCTCCGCCCGGGATTAGCGAATTCAGGGTCAACCGCATTTACCAGGACCACGACGCCGTCATCTGGGTAACCACCCTGGCTGCAGGGCTGTTGCGCTGGGATAACGTCAAACAACAGTTCGTCTCCTACACCCATAGGCCAGAAGACCCTTACAGCTTGCCGAGCAACGCCACTACCACGGTCATGCAGGATCGCACAGGGATGTTGTGGGTCGGCACATTCAGCGATGGGATGAGCCGCACCGACCCCACCGACCAGGGATTCGAGCGCTTCATCCCGCGCGATTTTTCCCCTGCCGGCAGCAACGCCAGCAATGTCCTGCTCGGCCTTGCCGGCGACGACCATGGCCGGGTGTGGTTGGGCAGCACCAACGGTCTGGCGCTGTTCGATCCGGCGACGCGCCAACTGGTCAAAAGCCTCCATTCCGACCCGACACGCCCCGGCTCGCTGAGCAACAACATCGTCTACAGCTTGTACCAGGCACCCGATGGGCCGCTCTGGATCGGCACGCCGTCCGGCTTGAACCGTCTCGACCCGGATGGCGGGCGCATCCAGGTCATCCGCTTCAACAATACCGCCAGCAATTTCATCAACAGCATCAGCCCCGGCCGCGCCGGCATCCTCTGGCTCGGTACCGGCGACGGGCTGATCCGCTACGATCCGAAATCCGGCTCGACCCGCCAATTCACCCACGATCCTGCCGACCCGCACAGCCGAAGCGCGAGCTCCACCAGTGCGGTGCTGGAAGACCGTGACGGCAGGGTATGGGTCGGCGGATGGGATAGCGGCAAGGGATTGGATCTGCTCGACCAGGCAAGCGGTAAATTTCGCCACTACCGCCACGACCACGCCAACTCCGCCAGCTTGAGCGACGACCGCGTGAGCGCCTTGTTCGAGGACAGCCAGGGAAGGCTGTGGGCAGGCACGGCGCGGGGCATCAACCGGATTATTCCAGCTCCGGACGGGACGGTGAAATTCCTCGCTTACGCCTCGGAAAATCGTTTTGCGAACCTGAGGGTCGAGTCCTTGCAGGAAGACGATACAGGACAAATATGGATAAGCACCGCGCTGGGATTGACCAGGCTCGACCCGACAAACGGGAAATACACCTATTTTTCCGATTCCGACGGACTTACCGGAGGCTTTGCGGTGCGCTCCGGTACTCGTGCCAGCGATGGCACCTTATACTTCGGCGGTTTCAAAGGGATGACCGGGGTACGAGCGGAAGCCGTGCGCAGCAAAGCCATGTCTCCCGAGGTAACGATCACCGACATCAGCGTATTAAACCGTTCGCTTGGCGGCGGAACGCGCCCCGAAGGCGTCAAACTGGATGGGACGATCACCAAACCAACGGCGTTGACCCTTTCCTGGCAAGAAACGGTTTTCTCCGTCGAATTCGCCGCGCTACACAATCTCGACCCCGGCCATACCCGTTACGCCTACCGCCTGGAAGGCTTCGACCGGGATTGGGTGACCACCGGCGCCGAAAACCGGATCGCCACCTATACCACCCTGCCCCCCGGCCATTACCTGTTCCGGGTGAAGGCCGCAGACAACAAGGGAATCTATTGGGACGAGATCGGCACCACGCTGCCGATCACCATCACCCCGCCATTCTGGGCAACCTGGTGGTTCCGCACCCTGGCCGCCGGATTGCTGCTTATCCTGGCGGCGACTGCCTACCGCTGGCGCATCCATCAACTCACGCGCAATCAACGCGTCCTCGAACAAATGGTCGCGGAACGCAACGCCGAAGCGGTACGACTGCTCGATCAAGCAATGGTCGCAAACCAGGCCAAGAGCGAGTTCCTGGCCAACATGAGCCATGAAATCCGCACCCCGATGAATGCGATCATCGGCATGACCAAGCTGGCATTGCGCACCGGTCTGAACCCCAAGCAGCGCAATTACCTGGAGAAGGTCGATGGCGCCGCCAGCGGACTGCTCGGCATCATTAACGACATCCTCGATTTTTCCAAAATCGAAGCCGGCAAACTGGAATTCGAAGAGGTCGATTTCAGCCTCGCGCAAGTCATGGAAAATCTGTCCGGCATCACTGCGAGCAAGGCGCAGGACAAAGGGCTGGAACTGCGCTTCGACATCGACAGTGATATTCCTGTCGCACTGATCGGCGATCCGCTACGCCTCGGCCAGGTATTGATCAACCTGGTCAACAACGCGATCAAATTCACCGAGCACGGCAAGGTAGGTGTTGCCGTCCATCTGCTCGCAAGCGCCGAAAACCACGTGCAGTTGCGG
>CALMWM010000619.1 GCA_937873435.1 uncultured Gallionellaceae bacterium | reverse complement strand
GCGTTCGTGCTCAGCGTGCCGCTGGGGTACCTCGGAGGGCTCGGCGGGGCGGCGAAGCGGGGCATCCTGATAAAGGGCGCCTCCATCCTCGACGCGCTCGCCGACGCAAAGACCGTGGTATTCGACAAGACCGGTATAAGTATCGGGGGCTTCGATTAGCGTTTGCTCAGACTCGTAATCCGCCACATCATTCTCCACCGCACCAGGAGCAGCAAGCACGTAGATTTGAAGGCTGCACAATTCCATCAATTCACCGTGTGATACGTTCTTCAAGATGATTTTTCCCGTATCGACATCGGCCGGGCAATGGTTCTGATAGCGCTTGAAGACATCGCCAAGTTGCGGATCAAGGTTGTATATCAGGTTTTCAATGTGGTAACCGGTTTCATGGAAAAAACGCTGGATCTCCTTGCGCGTGAAAAAACGGATATGGGTAATATCCAGCAGTCCCATTTCTTCATAGCGCCAATACCCGTTGGCGAGATTATCCATGAGGGAAAGATTGCGCGCATTGGGAATGCTGGCAACGACCTGCGCATCCGGGGAAAGCAAAGGTTTCAGACGCACCAGCACATCCCACGGATTGTAAATATGCTCCAGTACATCGGCGACGATCACTGCATCGAGGCTACCAGGGGCAATGCCTTCCTTTTCCAGATCAAAATCCTCGAATTTTCCGACCAGCACCCGGTCAAGATGCTGTGCCGCCCTTTCCGCAGCAGCCGGATTGAGTTCGACCCCCCATACCTTGACAGCAGGATACTGGCGTTTCAAAGCCGCACCGGTCATGCCGGCGGCACAACCGATGTCCAGCACGAAACGTGGTTCGTGAGTGAACATGCCGACCAACTCGTTGCGCTCCCCGCCGTAGTAGTCGCGCGCTTCGCCACGGAATTCGTGGATGCTTTCCTGTTTCTCGGTAATATCCAAGAACTCCTGCCAAGGATAGCGTTTGGGTGTAACCCGCGCCAGCTTACGCATCGTCTCCGCAACCCGCTGCGCCGCTTGCCCATCCGTTCCCGCATTGAATTGGGAGGCCTTGCGCCGCATGGTTTCGCGCAATTCGTCACGATAAGGAACATCGTTCAGGATACGCATCAATGCGCCGGAGAGTTGTTCAGTCTCCACTTCCACGACCCCGTCGTCGCCAGCGAAACTTGGCCCGATCAACAGACCTGCTGGATTCATCAGGTTGATCGAGAAGGTGCCGGCAAATACCGCCTCGATGGCGAGATTGGAATCAATGGAAACCAGTACATCGCTTGCAACCATCAACCATGCGCCATCTTCCACGGTATAGACGAAATCTTCCGGCGGCACTTGTTCCTCTTCGGCCAAACGGTACATCATGCCGTTCAGAATACAGCTGCCATCCATGGTGGTACGATCCTTGACCACAAATTGCGGCGCCTCCCCTTGCTCCTTCAGCAACCGATAGGTGCGAAAAAAACTCCGTGCCAGTGGCTCGACAGCCAGAATATCGAAGGCACTGAGATTCGCCTGCCAGGTCGTGCCGAAAACGATGATCGGACGTGCAGTGTCGAGGCGATATTTGGCAGCAAGCTGGCTACGGATAATGGCGCGGTCGCGAATCAAGGCCGGATAGTCATCCCACGCCGGATTGCCGGTCACGTGGATACGTTCGCGAGCCACACCGTTGTCAAGGAAACTTTGTGCACCGCGTTCGCCGAATACAGCAACGTGTTGGGCGATGTGCGTAGAGTGCACCGTATAATGCTTAGACAAGCCGGTTCCGTGAGCCAAATGCAGGCATGGAACGTCATGGGTACGAGCCCACTCTGCCAATAGTTTCCCACTGCCCGTCCAATCCTCGTTAACGACTGCCAATTCCACAAAGAAATTGCGCTGAATTCTTTCCAGGCCGTCCACGAAAGGTATCGCAAATTCCAGGTAGCCCGGCAAATTGGCCGCAACGGCGGCGCCTAGCGCATCTATCCCGATTGCATTTTCTCTTGCCAATGCTTCGGCCTGAGAAATTAATTTCATCACATGGTCACTCTTGTGCCTGGACATTTCCCCAAGAGCCAACCTATCCTCATCCGACAACATTTCTTCTATGGAATAAAGTCGGCTTCCCGCGTTACGAACAATCGCTTGCAATTCATCCGAGCAATAACTCGCCAAGGTAAATACCGAGACAGGTTTATCCTTCTTCAGATATTGCCGGAGGACATCGAAATTTCTGTGCCACAGTAGGCTAATAAGTGCGATTTCTTTCATATTCTTTCGCTCGTCAAAATCGTTTCAATCGGCAAAACCAAGCCACTTTACTAACTGAAGGCGTGAAAGCCCTCTTTTAACAGTGTTCGAGTCATCTCGTATTCCATACCAATACCAAGAGGCTGGCCCTGGAAATCAAGTTCACGGGCAATTTCGGTTTGCTGGTGCCATCCCTGAGCTAATGAAAAAGCCCTCGCATCCATCCGTTCACGGCTCTCCCAATCATCTAGAGCTTCGCGGTGACGCTCATCCAGCAGTGAGGTATCGAACACATCCGCTTTATTCCACACACTCAGCCACAAAAACAAAAACATCACGCGATTTCTCAGATAATCAAGGTGGCGGTTTAATTCATCCTTCCATCCCCTCATATCCACGCCAGGCATCGCAAAGGCAAGCAATTCCTCGCTAAGGCCTTCTTGCAACAACTCGTTGGTTCGCCGGTTGCGCTCCAGCCACTGCCGGTTACCGTCGGGATCGGGACGTTTCTCCAGCACCGCCATGAAACGCCCAGTCATCTGGCTAGTCATGTTGCTGAAGAAATGCCGCTCCAAAAACAGGCAAAATTCGAAAAACCGGTCGTCGCAGGCGATCCATGACAAGTGTCGCTGCCACCAGTGCAGTTCATTGAGGATACGCCCGGAAAACGGATAGCGCTGCTTGCCGCTGTAGAGCCCGCCGTAGGGAACCACGGCAACGATGCTCAAGCCGAGTTCGTCGGCGCACGCCACCAAATCTTCAACCTTGATGTGGGTGTTGTAATGGCCGAAATCGTGCGCCGCGATAATTTCAGCCTCGCTCATCGGCCGCCCGCTTACTTTTTCCCAGTGATCGAGGGAATAAACGTCGAACAAAATCCTGCCCCCGCTACGCACTTTTTTCTTCCATTCTCCAAGCACGTCGCGCCAGTGGGGAAAATGGGTCATCACGTTCAACGCCATCACGGTATCGAAGCCCTCGTCGTCGACCGGCAAGTCCAGCACATCGCCCTGGCCCAACACTACCGGGGTATCCCCGGCCAGACGACGGCATTCGTCGAGCATCGCT
>CALMWM010000618.1 GCA_937873435.1 uncultured Gallionellaceae bacterium | reverse complement strand
AAATTCCCGCCCTACCTGCCCTGCTCAACCCCGTTCAGGCTAACCACCATCAGCATTTAGAAAAAACGTGTTTTCTGGAGACTGCTCATGCTCGCCTACCAAGCCGAACTCAACCGCCTGACCGCTGCGCCGGTCGACCTCCAACCGCCCCCCCTGGTGCGCCGGTTTGAAACCTGGTGGGCATCGCTCCCGCAGAGCACCCGCGTCAGGCCGTACAGCATGGAAGAACTCGAAGCGGCCCTGCGAGCACAGGGCCGACACATAGGGGTGATGCTCGCGGCGAAGGGGTGGACACGAAAGCGGAAATGGCAGGGGACGACGCACTACTGGCGGTACTGGCTACCGCCGAGCGTCTGAACCGTAACGAAGCGAACGACGATGAGGGGAACGGTATGAGTGACGAATGGATTACAAATCCAAAAGGGAACCGCGTTTGGGTGCAAGGCGGCTCGCACGTAGCCACTGTATTCAGCAAGAACGATGGGGGCTGGGGTGCCGTCATCGGAGGGCTATTGCTGGCGGGCCAGGCGAAATCCGCCGAAGATATGATGGCGCGCGTCGAAGACGTTCTGTTACAGCCAGACAAGGCGCGCTACGTGCTTCCCAAAGGGGCTTGGCAGCGCACCAAGGCAGGCGGATACTTCAAGAAAACGAACGGCGGCATCATAAGCGTCAAGCAAGCGAAGTCTGGTAGTTGGTACGCTACGTCACAGCATGGAATGCTACCTTCACCAGAAAAGCCGAAGTGGTGCAAATCAGCAGAGGAAGCGATGCAGTTCGCTGACTCAATTGGCTAGTACCGACGAGTAGAGAAGTTGCGGCAGCACACAGGGGGGTTAAATGGATATTCAGGCACCAACCACGATGGACAACCAAGGTGCAACGCAGACCGTACTGGCCACGGCATTTAGTGCGTTTGCGTTTTACGTGTCTTTGATAGTTGTGTTCGGGATAATATATTACATCATCCCATATATTTACATATTCACAAACGCTATTTTATACCCCAGCCGGCTTATCGGTTGGTTAATTGGTGGTGCTGATAAACAAGGTGGCCTAGGCATTACCCCCATAGCTGCTATGTTGTTTGTGTCCGGCATATCCACATGGGTGGCCCTTACTTTGGGCAAAAAAGCATTTCCAAGTGCAGACCACCAAACCATGGCAACGTATTTCTCGTTGTTCATAATAGGTCAGACCGGCGCATTGCTATTAATAAATTTATGGGTAGATAACCTAGATATAGTAAAAGTATTGGCGATGCTGGCAATATCAGCAAGCGCGTTATTTATTGCATTTATCGAGTTTGATAGTTCTATCGGTAAAAATGGATTTAAGGGGTTCATCGATTCTCTCTTTACATCGCGCAGCGCGGTTGCCATTATTATAATGTTAGTGGTGTTCTTGTTAATCGGTTGGATGATCAATTATCTTTATTCGAGTAAGCAGAAACCACAATACAGTCCTATGCCAATAAGCGCGACTCCGCTTCCCTTGCAGCTCGCTATACCGATAGCCCCTGAAGTATCTGAAGCGCCTATGCCTCTCACAATATACCGACCAACTGAAACACCAACTCAAAACGCTCTGCCCATATCAGTTACACCTCCTTCTAATTATTTCCAGCACGATAATGAAGGCGGAAATGCTTTGCCATCAGAAAATGCACCAATGCACAAATATCAATCTGGAATACGGGAATGCGTATTCAAACCCGTCATGACGGGCGAGGATTTTGTAGCCTGCGGGCTTGACCCCTCTACGCCACCACAATCCGCACTGAGTGCAACGCCCTATATACCGGACCACCTACCATCTTTTCATCAGATGGAAGCAGCACCATCTCAGATCGCAACCAGTTTTACAGAGCGTGAATGCGTTTTCAAACCAATCATGACAGGCGCGGATTTTGTGGCCTGCGGACTCAACCCATCAACTAGCCATTCTGCCCAATAATGCCGGCATAGTAGTCAGCAAACATCTTTACAGTAGATTTTGGCCGTTTTGGCCTGTCCTGTACGAGGCATATCCAAACCCACCCCATGCGCGCACCCAAACCCCCTTGGGGGGGCTTCCCGGTCAAGGAACTTCTTTTCTTCTCGGTGGGCAGCATGACCTACTGTCGCGGCCGGAGTGGCTGGCCTTGCACGTCAAGACCGGCTGGCGTAGTTGAGAAGGGGAGGGCAATTGAGCGCGCCGATACGGTGCCCTTGATGTGCGCGTCTTCCCGGCGCGCTTACAAATGGCTTACATGGGGCGACAGAAAGCAAAAGGCCACCGGTTAAGGTGGCCTAAGTGCTTGAATTCTTTGGTGGCCAGTCTCGGAATCGAACCAAGGACACGCGGATTTTCAATCCGCTGCTCTACCAACTGAGCTAACTGGCCATTTGTGCTGCTGCGTGGCCGGGTCGCCCGGCCGGGGAGCCGCGAATTAAAGCCGGAATCAGGGCGGACGTCAAGTTCCGCGTAGCCTTGGCGCACGACAAATGATCGTGAAAAGGCGAAAATCGCCGGGTTATCTTCACAATCGGGAATCCGGTATGCGCACACTGATCTGCGGCTCTATGGCTTTCGACACCATCATGGTGTTTCACGACCGTTTCAAGAACCATATCCTGCCGGAGCAGATCCACGTGCTGAACGTGTCCTTCCTGGTGCCGGACATGCGGCGCGAGTTCGGCGGCTGCGCCGGCAACATCGCCTACAACCTGAACATGCTGGGCGGCGCGCCGGTGATCATGGCTACCGTGGGTGACGATTATGCTGCCTATGAGGAGCGCTTGCAGGGGCTGGGCATCGGTCAGGAACATATCCGCAAGGTCGCTGGCAGCTATACCGCACAGGCCTTCATCACCACCGACCTGGACGACAACCAGATCACCGCCTTCCATCCCGGCGCGATGAACTCCGCACACGACAACAAGGTCGCCGACGCGGCCGGCATCAAGTTGGGCATCGTCGCCCCGGACGGTCGCCAGGGCATGCTCGACCATGCCCGCCAGTTCCATGAGGCCGGCATCCCGTTCATCTTCGACCCCGGCCAGGGCATGCCGATGTTCAG
>CALMWM010000617.1 GCA_937873435.1 uncultured Gallionellaceae bacterium | reverse complement strand
CTGTGCCAGTGCTTCGGCGCAATTTACCAGCGCGAAATCGGGATGGGAGGCAAGGAACGCTTCGACGATCTGTTCGTTTTCTTCCGGCAGGATGCTGCAAGTCGCGTACACCAATCTGCCGCCCGCTTTCACCAGCCTCGCGGCAGCGGCGAGAATGTTCGCCTGCTTCACCGTCAGCTCTTCGATGTCGGACGGCTGCTGGCGCCATTTCAAATCGGGATTGCGGCGCAAGGTACCCAGCCCGCTGCACGGCGCATCGACCAACACGCGGTCGAGCTTGCCGGCCAGGCGCTTGATCTTGATGTCGTTTTCGTTGCTGATCAACTGCGGGTGCAGGTTGCTCAAGCCGGAACGCTTGAGGCGCGGCTTGAGTTGCGCGAGGCGCTTTTCCGACACGTCGAAGGCATACACCCGCCCCTGCGACTGCATCAACGAGCCCAGCAACAACGTCTTGCCGCCCGCGCCGGCGCAGAAATCCGCCACCATTTCACCGCGCCGAGGTGCCACCAACAGGCCGAGCAACTGGCTGCCGTCGTCCTGCACTTCGATCTTGCCCTTGAGGAACAAGGGGTGGCGGTTAAGCGCCGGCTTACCCTTGACCCGCACGCCGAACGGCGAATACGGCGAGGGCGCTGCTTCGATGCCGGCCGCCACCAGGGTTTTCAGCACCTCTTCGCGGGTGTCGGAATAAGTATTCACGCGCAGATCGAGCGGCGCCGCCTGCTGCATCCCGCGCGCCAGCGCGAGGATGTCGGCATCGCTCATGAAGGCCTGCAAACGCGCCACCAGCCAGTCCGGCATATCGGCCTGCATCGCCAGCGGCAAGCCGTCGAGCGAGATGCCCTTGGCCTTCTCCAACCACTCGTTTTCGTCCTCCTCCAACAACGGCCGCAACTCGCGCAGGCTCAAGCCCAGCAAGCGCGCCAGTGTTGCCAGCGCATAACGGCGCGGCGTGGGAATCGGCTCGACCACCAGATCGAGCAGGCGCTTGCGGCGCAAGGCCATGTATACCGTGTCGGCGATGAAGGCGCGGTCGGCCATGCCGAGTTCGCGATGATGGCGAAAATAGCGGCTCAACACGCCGTCCGCCGGGTAGGCGAAAGTCAAAACTTCGCCCAGGGCGTGAACCAGGTGGCCGAGTCGATATTGGGTGAGTTCCATGGGTTGTCTTTAATCAGTGGCAAAAATAGGTCGATTCGCCGGAAGGTTACCGGGTGCTAATGATAATCCATCCCCGGCCGAATTTCCGCGGCGGGCAGTAATTTTCCCTCTCCCCCAGCCCCTCTCCCGCCCTGCGGGAGAGGGGTGCGCGACAGCGCGGGAGAGGGGCTTTTCAGCCTGTTTCGGGGATAGCCCGAAGCACCGTATAAGAGTAAGATTCGCTGG
>CALMWM010000616.1 GCA_937873435.1 uncultured Gallionellaceae bacterium | reverse complement strand
AAAATCCGCAACTGCGACATAACCGTTCAACAATAGCGGAACGGTCAGTTCGCGTCCGGAAAGTTTGTCCTGTTTCCAGATGCTGGCACCGCTATTTTTGTCCAGCGCATGTACTGCACCTTTCGCATCGCTAATATACAGATAGCGATTATCCATGCTTAAGCCGGAGATGCTGGAAATCTCCCGCGTCCATAACTGATTGCCTCTGAGTACGTCGAAGCAGGCCACACGCCCTTGAAAAGCAACAGCGCAAACCATGTTGGAATCTGCCGCGGGCAAACTGGTTATGTCGGCAATCCGTTCGAGTTCAGTGGCACCTCGCGGCAGTGCTACCGTTGCCTCCCAGCCGACAGTGCCATTTGCCAGATTCAGCGCCACCATTTTGCCGCCGGGAAACCCGGCCAACACCGCACCGCGGGTGACAACGACTCCTGCGTAGTTACGCAACACCAATGCCGGCATGGCACGCTGATAAACCCATTTGCGCTTGCCATCCTTGGCATCGAGGCCATAGATTCGGCCATCTCCGGTGCGCACCACCACCGTATCTTCGGCGGACTGGGGGGTACTCAGGACTTCGCTGCTGACTTTCGCTTTCCACAGTGATTTTCCGTCCTGATCAAAAGCCAGCACCTCGCCTTTGGCTGTACCTAACAGCAACAGATTGTTCCCGCCTCCTACGCCAGAAGACAGTTTGGTTCCGACATCGATGCGCCAAATCAGCTTGCCGCTATCAGCATCGAAACGGGCTAGCTGTCCGTCCTGTCCAACGGCATATACACTGCTGTCGATAATGGCTGGCGCGAACACAAAACCGCCCGCCCCCCCTACTTGTTGATGCCATACCTGAGTAGCCTTGGCACTCGGATGAAAATCCTGCAACACCGCCCGTTCAACGGTTTTCGGTGCGCCAAAAAGTCCAAATCCGGTGGTCACCTGCTCAGTCAGGGTGGAGCAGCCCGCCAGCATGAATACAAGCAGCGGCGGTAGTAATTTATTTTTCAAGCCCACGTCTCACCCCCTTTAAATTCAATTCTTCCCGCTGAAGTTTCAGCAGACTGACCAGTTAAAACTAGCCGCCCAGATTTTCAATTTTCATTTTGATCAGTTGGCGATAACTGCTTTTTTCCCCGACCTTGTCCAATGCAGCCTGATAGGCAACCCGTGCTTCGGTTGGTTTGCCTTGTGCCGTCAAAATATCGCCTTTCATGTCGGAAAAAAGAGCCATGAATGCCGGCACAGGATTCATTTCGACTTGCTTCAATGCTTCAGCATATTTTTTCTCATCCAGCAACTGGCCGGCCAAGCGCAATCTGGCAATGTCGCGTACTGCATCTTCCTTGGCATGATCGGCAGCCCATTGCAATTGCGCCGTTGCACTTTGTGCATCGCCTGCATCATGGTTAGCCTTGGCAGCGATCAATGCGGCACGCGCGGCGTAGGGCGAAGCGGGATATAGTTCCATGATCTGGCCGGCGGCATCCCGGACTTTCTTGGTATCGTCGCTTTTCGTCATGCTTTGCAAAACTTCATACGCCATCGAAGCCTTGATCGCCTGGTTATGCTGATAATAGCGCCAGCCTTGCACCGCCGACAGCGTCACGGCAAATACCGCAACCGCCAGGATGACCATGTTGCCGTTGCGCTTCCACCAAGCCTTGAGGATGTCTATCTGTTCCTGTTCTTCCAAATCGTAAGTCGCCATGCTCTTTTACCCTCTTTGCAAAATTCATTTCTGCTGTAAAAAATCAGTCGCCGCTTCCACCGTCATACGCGTCTGCTCGCTCAATTCGCGCAAGGGCTTGACACTGATTTCTCCGGCTAAGACTTCATCATCGCCGATGATAACCGCGTAACGCGCACCGCTGGCATCGGCTTTCTTCATCTGCGATTTAAAACTGCCGCCACCGCAATGCAAAACCACATCGAGGCCGCCATCCCGCAGTTTTTCGGCCACCTGCAAGGCCATCCTGTCGGCGGCCTCGCCCATATGCAGCACATATGCGGCTGGAGTGCTTGCGGGAGGCTGGAATCCGCCGTCTTCCAGCAACGCCAGCAAACGCTCCACGCCCATCGCAAAACCGCACGCGGGTGCAGGCTTGCCGCCAATCTGCTCGATCAGTCCGTCAAAGCGCCCGCCGGCGCAAACCGTACCCTGTGCACCCAAGCGCTCGGTGACCCACTCGAACACGGTGAAATTGTAGTAGTCTAATCCCCTTACTAAGCGTGGGTTGATTTCATAAGCTACCCCGGCGTCACGCAACATACCCTGTAGCGTCTCGAAATGCTTGATGGAATCCTCGTCCAGGTCGTCAAGCAGTTTGGGAGCCGCTTCGATCAACTGCTGCATTGCCGGGTTCTTGCTGTCGAGCACGCGCAACGGGTTGGTGTGCAACCTGCGCCGAGCATCCTCATCCAGAACATCCAGGTGAGATTCGAGAAAATGGATCAGCTTGGCTCGATGGCGCGTACGGTCTTCATTGGTGCCCAGCGTATTGATTTGCAGCGCGATGCCGTCCAGCCCCAGCTTACGCCACAGACGTGCGGTCATGACGATGTGCTCGGCATCCATGTCCGGCCCGGCGAAACCCAGCGATTCCACGCCGACTTGGTGAAACTGGCGGTAACGTCCCTTTTGCGGACGTTCGTGGCGAAACATCGGCCCCTTGTACCATAAACGCTGCGGCGCATTGTAGAGAAGATTATGCTGCAAAACCGCACGCACACAGGAGGCGGTTCCCTCCGGGCGCAGGGTCAGGCTCTCGCCGTTGAGCGCGTCGATGAAAGTGTACATTTCCTTCTCGACGATGTCGGTCACCTCGCCGATCGCACGTTTGAACAGGGCGGTCTGCTCGACAATGGGCATTCGGATGGTACGGTAGCCATAAGAAGCAAGCCAATCCTGCACCGTTTCCTCAAAAAAACGCCACAAATCTGCATGTTGCGGCAAAATATCATTCATGCCACGGATGGCTTGGATGGGTGTAGTCATAAATCCTAGCCCGATATACTAATTGCGCTGGCTGGCCTGAATGGCCTGGTGTACACCATCCCAGAATCGGATGCGCGCTTCTACCGCAGCAGAGGCTGCTACCTGAGCCTCCTTGATGCGAACCGGGTCGCCGCCGCAAAGTTCCTCCAGCATCAGCAGGGACAAGGGGCCATGCGAATCCTCATCCAAATGGATATGGCGCTCCAAGTAATAATGGAAAGCCGGCGCCACATCTTTGCTGATATTCATTTTGGACAGAAAAGCGCGGAACATCTGAGGAATGACATGTTCGCGCCCCAGCGCAAATGCCGCTGCTACGACATGCGGCTTGTGACTGGCGATGAAATCGAAAGTGGTTGTCATGAATTGCTTTGCCGGGGCCGGCACGGAGCCGCTTTCGAGAGCCACCGTTACACCCTTTTGCTTTACGTTTTCGAGAAATCCCATCGAGTCGGTCGTATCCACCCCGATTTCCGCCATCGCTTGGCAATAAAGCTCGAAATGGCTGGCATAGGTTTCCCGCCCCTCGCTATCAGGCAGCCCCACATCCGACTCTTCCTCAAGCGTGATTTCGTTGATGAAACGACGAATCGCCGGATTGCCGACCGGCACCCAGGGGATGGAGGTCGGCGCAATTCTGCCTTGCAAATATTTTGCCAGCGACATGAAATCCCACACCGAATAAATGTGGTGGCTCATGAAGCAGCGCAGATCGTCAATCGTCGATAGGGAACCGTAGACGGGATGCGCGTTGAGACGCTCGCGCACGGGGGCAAGAAAGGATAAATCCATCATGTATTAATTTCCAACAGAATCAGAGGTGGTTTGCTTGGTATTTTCTTCTTTCATCGCGGCAATGCGTAGCCGTACCTGGCGCTCGATTTCATCCACGATTTCCGCTTCCGATAGCTTGCCGCTGGGTTTGCCTTCGATGTACAGCAGATTCGGGGAACCGCCGGCCAGCCCGATATCTGCCTCGCGCGCCTCGCCGGGGCCATTCACGACGCAGCCGATCACGGCCACGTCGAGGTGTTCGAGCACGCCTTCAAGACGTTGTTCCAGCGCATTCACCGTCTTGATGACATCGAATTCCTGGCGCGAACAGGAGGGACAGGCAATGATATTTATCCCCTTATTCCTGAGATGCAGGCTTTTCAGGATATCAAAACCGACCTTGATCTCCTCTACCGGATCGGCCGCCAAGGATACACGGATAGTATCGCCGATACCTTGCGACAAAAGGAGTCCCAAACCAATTGCGGATTTGACGCTGCCGGCGCGCAATCCGCCTGCCTCGGTAATTCCCAGATGCAACGGCTGCTCAATCTGTCCGGCAAGCAGCTTGTAGGCTTCTACCGTCATGAAGATTTCAGAAGCCTTGAGGCTGATCTTGAAATCTGGAAAATTCAAGCGGTCGAGGATATCGATATGGCGTAACGCCGACTCCACCATGGCTTGTGGCGTCGGTTCTCCGTATTTCTGCTGCAAGTCCTTTTCCAGCGAACCGGCATTGACGCCGATGCGAATCGGGATGCCATGATCTTTGGCTGCTTGCACCACAGCCCTTACGCGGTCTTCACGCCCGATGTTGCCAGGGTTGATTCTCAGGCAATCCGCGCCAAGCTCGGCGACGCGCAAGGCAATTTTGTAATCGAAGTGAATATCCGTAACCAACGGCACGGGGGAACGGCGTTTTATTTTTCCGAAAGCCTCGGCGGCTTCCATAGTGGGAATGGAAACCCGCACGATATCCGCTCCAGCACGGGCCGCCCGCTCTATCTGGGCAAGCGTTGCCTCGACATCGCAGGTTTCAGTATTGGTCATGGTTTGCACGCTGATCGGCGCATCGCCACCAACCAGCACGCTGCCCACCTTGATTTGCCGGCTTTTGCGGCGCGGAATCTCGATCTTGAACATTTTTAATTCAAGGTCAAACGTGCCACATCGCCACTGGTGTATGGCACCAAATCAATGGGCTTGTCATTAAAAATGACTTTCACATTGGCCGCCTTGCCCACCGTTAGGGCCAGTGGCGAAGTCCCGGTAATTATTTGCTCATTCCCGGCTTGTCCAATTTGCTTGTAAATGGTTCTACCGCTCTTGTCTTTGAGTTCGATCCAGGATTCTCCGCTAAAGGAGAGTTTTATCCGCGCTCCGCCTGCTTGCGCTGCTGTCGTTTCAGGAGTTGTCGCCGGAACGGCGGTGGAAGCCCCAGCATCCTTGATAGCAGGAACAACTACCGATTCAGCAGAACCCGATTCAGTAGGGACGGCAGGCTGCTGCTCGCTCTGTGCGGGTGGCTGGATTGGCGGCAGCGGCAGTACCATTGCAGCACTGTCGCCCGCTGGCTTTACTACAACCGTTGTGGAATCGTTGCCGTGTAACAGCTCAAAAGTCGCCCATCCCAGCACGCCTATAACAAGCAATGCTGCGGGTAGATATTTCAGCCAAGGACTGGTCCGCGTACCGGAAAAAGTTCGCTGGCTACGGGAAACGCTGAACTCGAGCTGTCCTAGCGGCACAGAAATAGCTTGAGGCTGAGGTTGTGTTACTGCGAGTTGGGATACCAGGAGCAAAGGTTCGGGATCTAACTGAAGCAGTTTGGCATAATTTCGTATGAATCCGCGAAGAAAGGTCTTGCTGGGTAATTTATCAAAATCGTCTGCCTCAATTGCCTCAATCTGCCTTACCGACAACCGCAGGCTGCGTGCCACATCCGCCACACTTAACCCTTTTTCTTCCCGGGCAGCAGCCAGTTGCTTGCCGGGAAAAGATGGCAATGGCCCAATTTCCGTCGGCGTTTCCAGTATTTCTTCGCTCACTTCATCACCTTCTGCCCATTAAGTTTGGCAAAATCAGAATAATTATATTGGCCGTTACGCAATGCCTGGACTTCGCGGGAATCCGGGAAATTCTTGCTTAATTGTTGTGCATAATTGGCTTCCGCATCGCGGTTTCCCAACTTGTGTTCAATGCGTAGCGCCAACCACAAGATGTCGGAACCGGGATCTGCCATTTGCATCAGCTTGGCGAGATAACTCTTTGCCTCGAAATAATCCATTCGTTTGTACGCTAGCTCGCTCAGGTAATATAAAGCTTGCGGTTCTTGAGGCCTCAATTTCAAAGCTCTTTGGAAATAGTCTTCAGCGCCCTGATCATCGTTTTTCTTGAGTGAACATACACCGGCATTCAAATAGGATTTTTCCGGGGTTGCGTAAAGCGGATTTCTCAGCGCCACAAAAAAATGTTTAATGGCATCGTCGATCCTGCCACGCTGACATAGGAACCAGCCGTAATTATTGTGAATTTCAGGGTTGGTTTCATCCAGGCTAAATGCTTGCTGGAAGCTTTTCTCTGCTAGAGCATCATCACGTAATTCCATATATACCAAACCGAGCATATTGTAGGCTGGTGCGTAGCGAGGTGATGACTTGGTAGCCTCTTTCAACTCTTCTAGCGCGACGCCAATCTGCCCGCGACTATAATAAGCCGCCCCTAGTTCGGTGTGGATTTGCGCTCGATTTTGGGCATTGCTCAGCGGTTCGGCGGCAGAAATTGGGATTTGCCACCAGCAAGAAGCAATTCCGATCAATAGTAGAAGGATTTTTTTCATGCCGCTACCTGTACACATTTTTCGACCCGTCGCGTCTTGTCGCGCACTTGTCCGGCGAGTTGTCCGCAGGCCGCATCAATATCGTCGCCGCGTGTCTTGCGGGTAGTCACAACCAGCCCGGAGCGAATCAACAATTCGGCAAAACGACGAATGGTCTCCGGCTGCGAACGGCGGTAAACAGCCTGGGGAAACGGGTTGAAGGGAATCAAATTGAATTTGCACGGAACATCCTGTGTCAAGGCAATCAATTCCTTCGCATGATCGAGGGTATCGTTTATCCCATCCAGCATGACATATTCGAACGTAACAAAATCGCGTGGCGCATTTTCCACATAACGGCGACAAGCCGCCATCAGCTCGTGCAATGGATATTTACGGTTGATCGGCACCAACTGGTCGCGCAGGTTGTCGTTGGAAGCATGTAGCGATAATGCTAATGCCACCGGACATTCCTCACGTAGCCGATCCATTGCCGGAATAATGCCAGATGTACTAACCGTCACCCGTCGCCGAGATAGCCCGTAGGCATAATCATCGAGCATCAGGTTCAATGCGGCCACAGTATT
>CALMWM010000615.1 GCA_937873435.1 uncultured Gallionellaceae bacterium | reverse complement strand
GCAGTCGGCGTCGGCCTGCTGACCATCTACGACATGTGCAAGGCGGTGGATCGCGGCATGATCATCCATGACATCCGCCTGCTGGAAAAGCAGGGCGGAAAATCCGGCCATTGGCTGGCTCCCGCCTAGCAATCAGCGGATCAATTTGAGCAGTTCGCGGGCCTTCTGATGCCCCTGGCTGGCTGCCTGCCCGAGCCACTTGGTGCTTTCGGCGGGATTGGGCCGGAGCCTGAGATTATCTCCGCGCAGGTAGGCAATCCCGAGACGGAATTGGGCATCCGCCTGACCGGCCTCGGCAGCCTTGCGATACCACTCGACGGCAGCACGGACATCGGCTTCCACGCCGTCGCCACGTTCGAGCATTTGCGCCAGCTTGAGTGCCGACGCGGGGTGCCCGCGTTCGGCGGCCTTCTGGTACCAGGCGAATGCTTCCTTCTTGTCGGCATCCGTCCCCCTACCTTCCTCGTACATGATCGCGATGCGAACCGGCGTCTGGATATCGTCGGCCTGATCGTAATACTCGTAAATCGGTAGCGAAACCGCATAAAACTGATTCTGCCAGGCCATATCCGCCGCCTTGAATGCGAGATCGCGCAGCATGTCCTCATGCTGCGACAAATAGCCAGCACCGCCCACCAAGGTGACCAGTATGAGGATACGGAATAGCCAGGCGGTGCGTCGACTGCTGCGCTCCACCTCAAGAAAGTGGGATTCTTCCGGTGACTCGAAGGAAGCGCCGCCACGCAACTGCGAGAACGTGGTTTTCGGTCCGGACGACTGCGGCGAGTTGCGGCCCGCCACGGCCAAGGTGCGCGTCGCTTCCGAGGCACCCGGCTGAAATCCAGCACTGGAAGCATCGACCGGGTTCAGCGTGGTCAAGGCGCGCTGCCAATCTTCTATCGTTTGCGGGCGTTTTTTTTCGTCGCTCTGCAGCGACCAGTCGATCGCGCGTAAAAACTTGTCGGAATAACGCCCTTTACCCGCCTCGACAGCAGGCACCATACTGTCGTTTTTCACCCGGCTGGCGGCTTCAGGCGGCGCCTTCCCGGTGATCGCCTTGTACAGCACCGCACCGAACGCGTAGATATCCGACCACGGCCCTTGGCACCCGTCGGTGAAGTATTGCTCGAAGGGGGCATAACCGGGCGTGACGATAGCCGTCATGTTCTGATCCTTGCCGCGCATCTGCGCGCGCGCCGCGCCGAAATCCAGCAGCACCGGACTACCGTCATTGCGGCGGATATAGATATTACCGGGCTTGATATCGCGATGCAGAAAACCTTCGTTGTGCATCACCTTAAGGCCATCCAGCAACGGAAAGAGAATGGCTTGCAAGCTGGCTTCGTCAAGCTGGGCCGGGGTTTTCTTGAGTTTTTCGTCGAGGCTCTCGCCTTCCTCGTACTGCATCATCATGTAGGCAGTACCGTTGGCTTCGAAAAATCGCAGCACGCGCACGATATTGGGATGATTGAAACGCGCCAGCAAGCGCGCTTCCTGCAAAAAGCGATCGAGCCCCCAATAGTAGGTTTCCTCGCAATCGGATGATTTCGGCAAGACATTGAGATTCGCGTCGCGCACCGCCAGTTCGTTGGGCAAATATTCCTTGATGGCAACCTTGAGATTGAGCGTGGTGTCCCTCCCCAGATAAGTGATGCCGAAACCGCCCACCCCCAGCACCTTGTCGACCGCGTATTCATGAATCTGATAGCCGGACGGCAAGGCATTCAAATACTCGGATTTTTTCTGCGGCACAGCAGCTGCGGCAACATGACGAGTAGCAGCCACGGTTTCGCTGGCAACTTCGGTCTGCGTCTGCGGTGCAATCATGGTTGCGCCGGGATCTGCTGGCTGCGCCAGCATGGTCGCACCGCCCGAACCAGCCTGGCTTTGCGCCACCACTCTGGTGACAGCGGCACTTGCGCGGCTCCCGCCGACACTCGGTTTAGCAGTCAGCATTAGTTGCGCGGGCGAGATCAAACGACTTTTCGAGCACGCGTCTTCCATGCCCACATCCAGCGCGGCTTGCAGGGTATCGAAAAACGCCTTTTTCAACGCACTATCGCTCACGCCAGCCAGAATCGCCAGGTTGGCATCGAATTTCTCCAGCAGCGCCGCCGGTTCGTCGATGCTGCGCTTGGCTTCGGCCAACAGCGTTTGCAGCGTGAACCCTAGCGGTTGCGCTGTATGCTGCTCAACCACTTCGCCGAATTGCTTGAGAAACAGGCGTATCGTACTGTCGTCCTTGTAGTTGGGCACCAACAAGGAAGCAATGACCAGGTTTTCGAAATAAGCGTGGACCTGCTTGGGATCGTCAATCTTCATCAGATAGTTGAAATAATTATGGGTTAGTCGCCTTAACCTTGCTGAGGGTAGTTTAGTAGTAAAAGTTACCGGAAACAATTTACCCGTCGAAAAATGCCCGTTATAGGATCATAAATAATTATGATTGCGCCTTTTTCCGTTTTTGATATATTAGGGAATACTGATATTTTTTGGAGGCCAATAGTTAAGCTATGTTTAACACCAACATGTATGGATTCAGCGAAATCGATGCAAACGGCTTGCTCAATTTGATGAAAAACAATGAAGTGGCCTTGATCGATGTTCGCGGCGATGGCGAAGTTGCCTACGGCATGATCGAAGGCGCGCGCCATGTCCCCCTGCATTTGCTGCCGCTCAAGGCCAGCGAAATGAACAAGGACATTCCCCATGTATATTACTGCCGCTCCGGTGCCCGCTCGGCGCAGGCCTGCGCTTTCATGGCCGCTCAGGGCCACGGCAAGAGCATCAACCTGCAAGGCGGCGTGATGGCCTGGATGCAATCGGGACTCAACCTGGCAAAGAGTGCCTGAGCGCGCTCACTCGTTACCCGCCGAACGCGAACCGGAGTTTTTTTCAAAACCCGGCATTTCAGGTTGCAATATCGACAGGCCTGTATTATAAACGCTAGTTTTTAACCAACTGATATTGAGGAGTTTGAAAAATGAATTTCGATAAAGAACTGGACGCTCGTGGTTTGAACTGCCCCCTGCCGATTCTGCGCACCAAGAAATCCTTGGCTGAATTGACCGCTGGGCAAGTACTCAAAGTGATCGCCACCGACCCGGGTTCCGTCAAGGACATGCAAGCTTTCGCCAAACAAACCGGCAATGAGTTGCTGTCTTCCGCTGAAGCAGGCGGTGAGTTCATGTTCTTCCTCAAGAAGAAATAAGCAGGTTGGAACGAATCATAACAACAAAAAATCGCTCCACCATAACTAAATCAAGTGTAACCCGGAGGAAATGATGAGCAAGAAACTCGCGATTATTGCTACCAAGGGCACCCTCGATTGGGCCTACCCCCCCTATATCCTGGCTTCCACCGCTGCGGCACTGGGCTATGAAGTACAAGTCTTCTTCACATTCTATGGCCTGCAACTGGTGCGCAAGGATTTGAGCGCCCTGAAAGTCAGCCCTCTGGGCAATCCCGGTATGCCGATGAAGATGCCGTTCGGACCGAAATGGTTCCGTGCCATCAACTGGAATATCCCCAATATTATCCAGGCTAACATTCCGGGCTTCGAAACGCTGGCAACCGCTTTGATGAAGCAAACCATCAAGAATAACGGCGTCGCCACCATTGCCGAACTGCGTGAACTGTGTCAAGAAGCGGAAGTCAAGTTTATCGCCTGCCAGATGACAGTCGAACTATTCGGCTTCGAGCACAGCGACTTCATTGACGGTCTGGAATTTGCCGGTGCGGCAATGTTCTTCGACTTTGCCGGCGAATCGGATATTTGCTTGTACATCTAGGCCGATCCAACTACCGCAACAGTCCATTTAAGGGCAGACCAGTCGGTCTGCCCTTTTTGTTTTTTTTCCTTACTTTGGCCGACAATAGACGGGCATAAATGCAACAACCCGCCCTAACCGAAATTAACACGAACATTCATCGAGTTATCTGGATTTTGTCTAAAAACTATTTAAAAACCAGTAAAGATCATAAATAATCAGCATCAATTTTCTTGCGTAACTTCTGAAATTATGTAACATTTTCAACAACCCTCATGGGTCGCGACAAATATGTAAGTAACACCACTTCAATGGAGGAACAACTTAATGAAATTAAAAAAATTGGCAGGAGCGCTGGCTATCGCCGGCTTGGCTATTCCCGGCATCGCGCTGGCAACCAACGGTATGAATCTGGAAGGCTACGGCCCGATTGCACATAGCATGGGTGGCACTTCCATGGCCTACGACCACGGCACAGCCGCCATGATCAACAACCCTGCCACACTAGGCCTGGCGCCCCAAGGCGATCGCCTGGACGTGGCGGTAGGCGGTCTGCATCCTGACGTTACCACCAAAATGAACGGCATGGCCGATGCCAAATCCGGCGGCGATGCCTATTACATGCCGGCGATGGGCTGGGCACGCAAACAGGGCAACCTGGCTTACGGCATTGGCGTAATGGCCCAGGGCGGCATGGGTACCGAGTACGGCACCAATTCGTTCTTGAGCATGGGCGATGCCGGCCCCACCGGTAAAGCCGTGCGTTCCGAAGTGGGCGTAGGTCGCGTGATTGTTCCGCTGGCGGTTGATGTCAACTCCCAATTCACTGTTGCGGGCAGCATCGAACTCGTCTGGGCAGGCATGGATTTGCAGATGCTCATCCCGGGCAGCAAAATGGCACCGATGATGATGCCGGGCAGCCCTCTCGGCACGGTAGGCGGCAGCATGGTTTCCGACCGTTTCCTGCCGGCCATGGGCGCAGGGCAGATGACCGGTTTTAATTGGGGCTACTTCGACTTTTCGAACAGCAACGATTACAGCGGCAAAGCACATTCCACCGGCTGGGCTGGCACTTTGGGCGCGACTTACAAGATCAATCCTCAGTTGACCATCGGCGGCTCCTATCACGGTAAAACCGCACTCAGCGACATGGAAGGCAGCGCAAACGTATCGTTTGGCGCGAAATTGGGGCCGGCAATGGGTCCTATGAACGGATCCGTAGTGCCGGTATCCGTGTCGGGAAAAATCTCCGTGCGTGATTTCCAGTGGCCGGAAACCTACGGCTTTGGTCTGGCGTTCCAGGCAAACGACAAACTGATGATTGCCGCCGACTACAAGCGTATCGGCTGGGCAAGCGTGATGAAGGATTTCAAGATGTCCTTCAGTGCAGATTCGACGCAGTCAGACCCGATGGCCCAGGCATTCATGCTGGGCGGCACCCAGATGAATGTGACATTCAACCAGAACTGGAAGGATCAGGACGTATTCCAACTCGGCGCCGCCTACAAGGCAACCGATGCCCTGACCTTGCGTGCCGGTATGAACCTGGCCAACAACCCGGTTCCGGATAGCGATATGAACGCGCTGTTCCCGGCCATCGTGACCAACCACTACACCCTGGGCGCCGGTTATGTTTTCAGCAAAGCTGCCGACGTGAACTTCTCGTATAGCTATGCGCCTTCGGTGACCTCCAACAATAGCACCATGGGCTATTCGACTGTGCACAGCCAGCCCAATAACTGGCAGTTGATGTACAGCCACCGTTTCTAATCAGGCTCGCTGAGTGAAACGGAGTTAACCAACTGGGGCTGAAAGTTTTCTTTCAGCCCCTTTTCATTTTCGGAGGAACGTACACATGAAAAAATTATTGATCGCCTTTGCGGCCCTGATTTGGACGCCGCTAGCTTTCGCCGTATCGCCTTACCTTGCCGGAGACAAAGTCGCGGGCGGTGATGTCAAAGCCGTCATGGCTACGGTGGAGAAAAAACTCCAGGCCGAAGGTTTTGAGATCGTCGGGCATCACACGCCCAAAGGCTTGCCCGGATACGGCTCGCTGATCGTCGCCGACAAAGGCATCCTCGACGCCATCAAGGCCACTGGCGGTGCCACCATCGTCGGCGCCGGCATCCGCGTCGGTGTGAAGGCCGACGGCACGGTTTCCTACATGAACCCGGATTACTGGTATCGCGCCTACTTCCGCAAACAATTCGGCAGCGCCGAAGGCGCAGTGAAAGCCGTTCAGGGCAAACTGTCCAAGGCACTCGGCGCGGGCAAGGGCTTCGGCGGCGACGTCGATGCCGGCGACCTGCCGAGCTACCGCTATATGTTCGGCATGGAAAAATTCGATGCCGACAAGAACGAGTTGAAAACCCACGCCAGCTTCGAGGCCGCCGTCAAAGCCATTCAAGATAACCTCGCCAAAGGGGTGGACCACACCGCGAAGGTTTACGAAATCATCATGCCCGACAAGAAACTGGCGGTATTCGGCGTAGCGCTCAATGATCCCCAAAACGGAGAGAGTTCATGGGTAAGCAAGACCGGCGCAGACCATATCGCCGCAATGCCGTATGAGATATACGTCGTCGGCAACAAAACCGGCGCCTTGTACGGACGCTATCGTATCGCCCTGGCATGGCCTTCCCTCGGCATGGGCACCTTCATGACCATCGCTGGCGCCCCCGATGCGATTCAGGAAACCATGGCGCATGTCGCTGGCGGAACTTACGAGAAATAAAGCCTGACCACAGCGGCGCCAAGCTTGCCCCATGCACGACTTGGGGTAAACTTGGCGCCTTAGTGTTTTCTACGATCCCCTTTTCATGACAGCCCCCCAGTTCGAGCGCACCCACATCCTGATCGGCGACAGCGGCATCGCCACGCTTGCCGGCAAGCATATCTTCGTTGCCGGCCTCGGCGGCGTCGGTTCGTATTGCGCTGAAGCGCTGGCGCGCGCCGGCATAGGCAGGCTGACGCTGGTCGACCACGACGTGGTCGGCATCAGCAACATCAACCGCCAGTTGCCAGCCTTGCTATCCACCGTCGGACAGCCCAAGGTGGAAGTGATTGCGGCGCGCATCCGCGACATCAATCCCGGCTGCGACCTGGTCGTCAGGCGCGAATTCCTGACTGCGGACAATATGGACAACCAGATTCCCGAGCAGTGCGATTATGTGATCGACGCGATCGACGCACTCTCGTCGAAAACGGCACTGGTCGGAAAAAGCATCCAGCGCGGCCTGGCCGTGGCATCCAGCATGGGGGCAGGCAACCGTCTCGATCCGGGGCGAATAAAAATCGCCGACATCAGCGCCACTGAAATGTGTCCGCTGGCGCGCCAGATGCGCAAGCGTTTGCAACGCCACTACGGCATCCGCAAAGGCGTGCTGACGGTCTTCTCCGACGAACAACCCAGTGCGCCGCTACCGCCCGAACCGGTCGACGGCCCTGGCCGCCCGCGTGCGGTCAACGGCACCATCAGCTACATGCCGCCGATTTTTGGGCTGATGCTGGCGGGCACGGTGATCCAGCGCCTGTTAAGTGAAAGCAGTTCTAAGTTTTGAGTGTTTAGTGCTGAGTTGTGGAATGCGCTTCGCACATAGCCAAACACCGGCACGCGTGCGTGACGACATCAACTAAACACTCAACACCAAGCATTCAAAACTGTTTTACATATTACTGCGCCGCTTTCGCGGCGGCCTCGGCGCGCTCTTTCGCTCCCTGTTCCACCGCCTGCCCCAAGCCCTTGGCGGCCTCCAATGCTTCGCGCTGGGGCTGAAACAGCGGCGCTCCAGCCTCTTTCCCACCGCTTTGCGGCAACGGCGGCTTGTAGGGCTTCTGCTCCTCGCCGCAGGCGGCAAGGAAAATAGCCGCCGATAAAACGATCCAGGTTCTGTTCATGATTTTTCCTCTTTCAAGCCGGTGGGCAGGCCGTCGATACTGACCCGATTCTTTTCCAGACGGTAGGCGCGCAGGCCGTCCAAACCCTTTTTCTCGGCCCAACGCGCCAGCCCGTCGCGCTGTCCGCGGTAGTCGTAAAGCGGCACCCCTTCGCCGCAGGATGTTTGCAGCGACTCGATGTCCAGCACGATGATCTGGCGCGCGCCCGGCATCGCCGGAAACAACGGCGACAGGCTTGCCCATTCGCCATCCTGCGGCGACACGGCGCGGCCTCGGCCATACAACCGAAGGATCTGCGCAGCGCCGGCAAAGCTGCAAAACATCAGCGTCATGCGTCCGTTTTCCAGCAAGTGCGCCGCAGTTTCATTGCCGCTGCCGGTATGGTCGAGATAGGCGATCCGCTTGGGGCCGATAACGCGTAGCGCATCGAGTCCCTTGGGCGAAACGTTGACGCGCCCGTCGCGCGGCGCGGAAGCGACGAAAAACATCTGCTGACGGGCGATGAAATCGCGTAGCGTGTCGTCGAGCTCGGGGTAGAATTTTGCCATTAGATTTCCTTCGTTTCGCCCCACTTCGGCAGCAGATCGTGAACAACCCCAAGATGATCGAGCACCCGCGCCACCACGAAATCCACCAGATCGGCGACGCTTTGCGGGCGGTGATAGAAACCGGGATTGGCCGGGAGGATCGTCACCCCCAAGCGCGCCAGTTTCAGCATGTTTTCCAGGTGGATCGCGGAAAACGGCGTCTCGCGCGGCACCAGGATCAGCTTGCGGTTTTCCTTGATGCTCACGTCGGCGGCACGCTCGATCAGGTTATCGCTCATGCCGCCGGCAATCGCTGCCAGCGTTCCCATGGTGCAGGGGCATACCACCATGGCATCGGCGGGATTGCTGCCGGAAGCCACCGGCGCAAACCACTCCTCGCGCCCGAACACGCGCAAGCGCCCTTGTACTGAATAACGCTCGGACAGGATACGTTGCGCTTCGCTGCTGCTCGCCGGCAAAGCCAAATCCAGCTCCTGTCGTGCGACGACTTGCGCTGCCGACGAATACAGCAAATAAACCCGGCAATCGGCACGCAGCAGGCACTCCAGCAAGCGCATGGCATAGGGCATACCGGACGCGCCGGTCAAGGCAAGCGTAACTGTCTTCATAGGGTTCCCGGCGGTGGTGTCTGGCTGCCATTATAGTTCGGAGGAACAGCGGATTCTTGCTCTTTCTCGACTGGCGCCTTGCGCGGTTCCTCCTGCCTGGTTTTCACCAGCACGCACAAGACCTGTTCAAAGACCTCGCCGATGCTTTCGGGAATGATCGCCGCGACCTCTGCATCAACCGATGCAAGATGCTCGATCACGCCGCCGCTGACCGCATGGACGATATAGGTCAGCGGCTTGACCGTATGTTCGCCGCAATGGATGCGTTCGCGATACAGCGCGCTGCCCACCTGCTGTCCGCGGTAGGGATAGGGCGATTTGAACGTCACTTTTTTCCAGTAGGTAATTTCGTTGCCGCTGATCGCCAGCTTGGAAGCATCGTAAAAATACTGGTCGCCCTCGGTCGAGGTATGGACGATCACCCAATCCGCCGCAGCTGCGCTGCCGCAGAAAAACAGCATCAGAATAGCTATCCAGAGCCTCATGGCACTCCCCCGTCTTCCAGCAGCCGGGCCGCCGCCAAGCCGTTGACGGTTCCGAACAACAGCGCCGCCGCCGCAAAGACCGGCACGAAATACAGCAGACCAACGTGCGGCATCAACCATAAATACACCACTGCCAACTGGCCGGCAATATGCGCATAGGCCGCGGCGATACTGAAAGTCACCGGGCCGAACCACGCCGTCGGCAGGAAATGCAACGCTGCCAGCACCGCAAGACTGACCAGCGCCCCGCTCAAGCTGAGCACGAATGAAGGCGATAGAAAGGTGCCGAGGATCAGGCTGCCAGCCACCACGCGCAGCAAGGAAACCCAGACGGCGGCGCGCAGCCCCAGTTGCTGCAACACCACCAGCGTAACGATGTTCGCCAGTCCCGGCTTCACGCCCGGCAGCGGCGAAGGAATCACCGCCTCGGCCACCGACAACCCGATGGCAAAGGCCGCCAGACGAGCTATGCGGTGATCTTCGGCGGTGGTGGCGATACTGACTTGCATTTGAACCTCTTCTTGCCGCAGTCGGTTAGTAACTCAGCGTATCGTACAGTTTCTTCGATCCCGCCAGCTCGACGCTGACCTGGTTGGGCAGGCACACCGCCATCTCGCCTTGGCGCGCCAGCCACCCCTGCTTGACGCAATACTGGCGTGGACTGGGGTCTTGCGCCACGCGGGCGCGGCGCTGGTGGATGGCGATCAGGCTGACGCCGAGCGGGCCTTGCACGGGAATGGTACGGTCTTGCGCCAGCGGGAATTCCCCGACGATTTTGCCGCCGCTACGCACGATGGCCTTTTCCGCCCGGTCGGTGTGCCACAACAGCGCAAACGACCACGCCGTAACCAATACCCCCAGCATCAAAGTCAGCCAGTCGCCGACTTTGACATATTTAAGCATTCGGCAACTCGCGGTGCCTCACCAAAACTTGATGCTCGCGCGAGCGGAAATAAGCCGCCAGCTTTTCAGCAAAATAGACCGAACGGTGCTGGCCGCCGGTGCAGCCCAGGGCGATGGTCAAGTAGCTGCGGTTGTCGCGCACGAACGCCGGCAGCCAGTTATCCACGAAGGTGCGAATATCCTGCTGCATTTGCAGCACCCCCATGTCTTTTTCGAGAAAGGCCGCAACCGCTTCGTCCATGCCGGTCAGCGGCCGCAACAGCGGGTCGTAATAGGGGTTAGGCAGGCAGCGCACGTCGAAGACGAAATCGGCATCGAGCGGGATGCCGTGCTTGAAGCCGAAGGACTGGAACAACAAGGTCAGGCGCGACTGATCCAGGCCGACGAAATCCTGGATCCACGCACGCAGTGCATTGGGCCGCAAATCGCTGGTATCGACGCGATGCCCGAGATGGTTGAGCGGTTCCAGCATCTCGCGCTCCAGTTCGATACATTCGGGAACGGTACGCTGTTCGCTGCTCAAGGGATGGCGGCGCCGCGTCTCGCTGAAGCGCTTCACCAGCGCCTCGGTCTTGGCTTCGAGAAACAGCACGCGCACGTCGATGCCTTGCGCCTTGAGCACGCCGACGGCGTCCGGCAACTGGTTCAATTGCCCGGCGCTGCGCACATCGACACTGATCGCGATGCGCGTATAGCCGGCGGCTTCGAGGAACGCCACGGTTTCGGGCAGGAGTTGCGCCGGCAAGTTATCGACGCAGTAATAACTGCTGTCTTCCAGCACATTGAGCGCGATGCTCTTGCCGGAACCGGACAAGCCGCTAATCAGGATCAGCTGCATGTTTTGTTGGCGATGCGTGATGCGGAATGGGTGAGGGCGGCAAATGGAAAGGGTAGGTTCCAGACTTCATATCCCATTTCGCATTCCCCCTCACTTATCCCCATTACCCGTCATCAACTGTTCGTGGCGCGCCATGAATTCGAGCGTGCTGTTGATGCCGCGCAGGCGCAGGATGTGATTGCGTACAGCCACCTCGACCAAGACCGCTATATTGCGCCCCGACGCAACCGGTATGCGCACCTTGGGAACCACCACCCCTAGAATCTCTTCACTGTATTCCTGGAGCTGGAGTCGATCCTGGCCGGCGATATTGAGATTGGCCAGTTTTTCGAGTTGCACGATCAGCCGCAGGTTCTTCTTCAATTTGATCGAGGTTTCGCCGAACAGCTCTCGGATATTCAGGATGCCGAGTCCGCGTACTTCGAGAAAATCCTGCAACAAGGCGGGGCAGCGACCTTCCAGGGTATCCGGCGAAACCAGGTAAAACTCCACGATGTCGTCGGCGATCATCCGGTGGCCGCGCGTCACCAGTTCCAGCGCCAGTTCGCTCTTGCCGATAGCGCTGTCGCCGCTGATCAGCACCCCCATGCCCTGCACTTCCAGGAAAACCCCGTGCACCGAAGTGGAATCCGCCAGAACCTGGGTCAGGTAATGGTTGAGCACGTTCATCAGGAAAGGACTGGCAAGCGACGAGGTAAACAGCGGCACTTGGGTGCGGTTTGCGGTATCGAGCAGAACCTGCGGCACATCTTCGGCGTTGGCGACGATTACCGCCGCCAATTCGGTGGAAAAGAGATTGCCGATAGCCTGCTGCAGGCCCGCCGCATCGAGGCCGCGCAAATAATCCATCTCGGCGCAGCCGAGCACTTGCACGCGGTTGGGGTGAACGAAGTTGAGATGACCGATCAACGCCAGCGTGGGTTTTTGCACGGTATCGCTGGTCAACTGGCGCAAACCGCCATCCATCCCGGCGACCCATTTCAAGGCGAGCCTGTCGCCGGTTTCGTCGTACATCCTGCGGACGCTGATTTGCTGCATCTCAGGGATTCCCGGCAGGAAGCTCCGGCCAACAGGCAAGCAGCCGGTAAATCGTGGCAACATCGGCGATGCGCAGCAATTGCTCGCGCACGTCCTTTTCGCTGAACATCTGCGCCAGTTCGCCGAGGATCATCAGGTGCATATCCGTCGCCTGTTCCGGCACCAGCAATGCGAAAACCAGCGATACCGGCTGGCCGTCTGGCGCATCGAAAGGAATCGGATTCTTCAGGCGCACGAACGCCCCCTTCGCCTGGCGCAGCCCCTTGACCCGTCCATGCGGAATCGCCACGCCATGCCCGATCGCGGTCGAACCGAGTTTTTCCCGCGAGCGCAGGCTGTCGCACACCTTGGCACGATCCAGCTGACGGCTGGTTTCGAACAATGCACCCAGCTGTTCAAACAGGCCCGGCTTGTCGCCGACATCCATCCCGGCAACAACGGTCTCGGGGGAAAGGATGTCTGAGATCAGGCTCATGGGGTTGAGATGCTATCGAGCGTCAAGCGTCGAAAAAACGGTCGAGAGAAAAGGCTGTCGCCCCTCCTGCGCTCGACCGAGTTCCTTATTCTTCAGCGACCTGAACCTTGCCGCCGCGATGGTGGTCGGAGTTCTTTTCCTTATGCTTGACGACTTGGCGATCCAGCTTGTCGATCAGGCTGTCGATCGCAGCATACAGGTCGGCATCTTCGGATTGCACGAAAATATCCTTGCCGCTAACGTGAACATTGACTTCGGCCTTCTGCACCAATTTTTCGACGGACAGGGTGACGCTAACGTCGATCACCTGGTCGAAGTGGCGGGTTATTTTCTTGACTTTCTCCGTCACGTAATCGCGGATGGCGGGCGTAACTTCAATGTGGTGGCCGGTAACAGTGAGGTTCATTTTGAAAACTCCTTGGTTGATTGCTTGTTTTAAATAGATTTGCGCAGGCTCACTGCGGGGATTTGCAAGGACTCCCGGTATTTTGCCACAGTCCGGCGTGCAACGACGATACCCTGTTGGGATAGGATGTCGGTTAGCTGACTGTCGGAGAGGGGTTTTTTCGGGTCTTCGGCACCCACCAACTGCCTGATCAATGCCCGGATCGCCGTCGCCGAGCAGGCACCGCCGCTGTCGGTGGACACATGACTGCCGAAGAAATATTTCAATTCGAATATTCCCTTCGGCGTGAGCATGTACTTCTGGGTGGTAACGCGCGAAATGGTGGATTCGTGCAGCCCCACCGCATCGGCGATTTCGCGCAGCACCAGCGGACGCATCGCAACTTCGCCGTGTTCGAAGAAATTGCGCTGACGGTCGATGATCGCCTGCGACACGCGCAGGATGGTCTCGAAACGCTGCTGCATGTTCTTGATCATCCATTTCGCTTCCTGCAACTGGCTGGCCAGGTAACGCCCGGAATTCTCCCGGTTGCGCCGCATGATCTCGGCGTACATCCGGTTGATGCGCAGCTTGGGCATCGCCTCGCCGTTCAGCGTCGCCACCCATTTGCCCTTGACCTTGCGCACCTCGACGTCGTGCTGGATATAGCGCGTATCGTCGCTGGAAAAAGCGGCGCCGGGGCGCGGGTTGAGGTGGGTAATCAGCTGCTGCACAGCGCGCAAACCGTCGTCGTCGCAACGCAGCAGTTTTTTCAGCTTGGCGTAATCGCGCGCCGCGAGCAGGCCGAGATGGTGCCTGGCCAGATCAAGCGCCATCCCGCGCCCCGGCGTGTCGGCGGGCAACACTTCGAGTTGCAGGCACAGGCACTCGGACAAATCGCGCGCGCCCACGCCGCGCGGATCGAAATTCTGCAAATGCTTGAGCGCGGTATGCAGCTCGATCGGATCGACTTCCAGCTCCGGCGGCAGCATCTCGGCCAGCTCGTCCAGACTCTGGGTGAGATAACCATCCTCGTTGAGGGAATCGATCAGCAACGAAACCATGC
>CALMWM010000614.1 GCA_937873435.1 uncultured Gallionellaceae bacterium | reverse complement strand
GCCGTGCATCCGCACCAGCCGGGCGAAGCTCGCAGGCGACATTTTACGCTTGAAGTTGGCCAGCAGTTCGTCGGCGTCCGCCGGGTTGTTGCACACCAGCGCCATGTCGCAACCCGCGTCCAGCGCCGCTTCTGCCCGCGCCACCACATTGCCCGCGACGGCGGCGCCTTCCATGCTGAGGTCGTCGCTGAAAATCATGCCGTCGAATTTCAGCTCGTGGCGCAGGATGTCCTTCAACCACACACGGGAGAAACCGGCGGGTTTGTCGTCGACCCTGGGGTAAATGACATGCGCCGGCATCATCGCGGGCAGCCCGAAATCCACCATCTGGCGGAACGGTTCGAGGTCGTGCATTGCAATGTCGGCATAGTCGCGCTCGTCCACCGGGATTTCGAGGTGGGAGTCGGCGGCAACATAGCCGTGTCCGGGGAAATGCTTGCCCACCGCGACCATGCCGCCTTGCTTGAGCCCAAGCATCAGGTTGTGCGCCAGGTCGGCGACCGCCTGCGGGTTGGCATGGAAGGCGCGGTTGCCGATCACCGAGCTATGGCCGTATTCCAGGTCGAGCACCGGGCCGAAGCTGAAATCCACGCCGCTGGCGCGCAACTCGCAAGCGATCACCCAACCCGCCAGGTGCGCCAGATGCTTGGCGCGTTGCGGGTGCTCGTCCCACAATGTGCCGAATTCACGCATCGGCGGGATACGGGTGAAGCCCTCGCGGAAACGTTGCACCCGTCCGCCCTCGTGATCCACCGCGATCACCAGCGGCGGCGAGCGCAACGCGTGGATTTCGGCAGTCAGCTTGAGCAATTGGGAAACGGATTGATAATTTCGGCTGAACAAAATCACGCCGCCGACCAGCGGGTGCTTCAGTCTATCTTTTTCCTCGGCGGTCATTTCCGTGCCGAGAATGTCCACCATCACCGGGCCTAGCGGCATATTTTTCAACTCTCCAGAATAACGAAAGCCACCGCCATGTCGTCTTCATCGCTGATCGACAAGTGGTGGCTATTGATGCCGCGCCGCGCCAGCTCTTCGGCCAGCGCGGGATTGAAAGCCAGCGATGGCTTGCCCAGACTGTCGTGTCCGACGCGGATGTTATGCAGCGTAGCGGGATGGCGCACGCCGGTGCCAAGCGCCTTGGCGAACGCCTCCTTGGCGGCGAAACGCTTGGCCAGGAAGCGTGCCGGGGCTTTGTGGGCGGCGAATTCGGCGCGCTCTTCGGGCGCCAGGATGCGCGCGGCGAAATGCTCGCCGAACTTGTCCAAAGCCGCGGAAATGCGCCGCGTAGCGACGATGTCGGTGCCGATGCCGTAGATCATCCGGCGGCGGCCACCATCAGGGACTTCATCTCGCGCACCGCGTTTTCCCAGCCGACGAACAGTGCGTGCGCGACGATGGCGTGGCCGATGTTGAGCTCGCCGATGCCGGGAATCGCGGCGATGTCCTGCACGTTGTGGTAGTGCAGCCCGTGGCCGGCATTAACCTTCAGGCCGATTTTCAGCCCGTAGGCCACCGCCTCGCGGATGCGTTCGAATTCCAGCGTACGTTCTTGCGCGGTTTCCGCATCGGCAAAGCGCCCAGTGTGGATTTCCACCACCGGCGCCCCGGCATCGCGCGCTGCGGCAAGCTGGGTCTGATCCGCGTCGATGAACAGCGAAACCTGGATGCCCGCGCCGCTCAGGGCGGTACAGGCAGCGCGCACGCCCTCGAAATGGCCGGCCACGTCCAGCCCGCCCTCGGTAGTCAATTCCGCGCGCTTTTCCGGCACCAGACAGGCATCATGCGGCTTGATCCGGCGCGCGATTTCAATCATCTCGTCGGTAATCGCCATTTCCAGATTCATCCGCGTTTGCAGGATAGGGCGCAGGATTTCCACATCCTGGTCGCGGATGTGGCGGCGGTCCTCGCGCAAGTGCAGGGTAATCAGATCCGCGCCGGCGGATTCCGCCAGCAGCGCCGCCTGCACCGGGCTGGGGTAACGAGTGCCGCGCTGCTGGCGCAGCGTGGCGACATGGTCGATATTGACGCCTAGTTTGATCATGAAAAACCTTTAAAAATTCGTAGATGCTCTGGAGTGTATTCTCCCTTCTCCCGCTGGCGGGAGAAGGGCCGGGGATGAGGGAGCTTGCGTATCGACAAGCATTGCCATTGCGCCGCATCCCTCACCCCAACCCCTCTCCCGCCAGCGGGCGAGGGGCTTTTCGCTATTCCTGAAATTCCTGCAATTCCTTGAGCAGTTGCCGCGTATGCAGCGTCTGTTCGCCGAGGTAATGATTGAGCAGCGCGCGCATCAGCGTTTTGCTCTGCTGCTGGGTGGCCGGATCGCGGTAATCGTCGGCGGACATGTCGAGCAGCGTTTTGCCGTGCAATTGTACACTGTCGCGGGTGCCGCCGTGCAGCACCGGCCCGCGTTCGAAGACGTAATGGTAGAGCCGCTCCGGCTCAAGCGCCTGGCCGCTTTCCGCCTCGCAATCGAGCGTCAGCGCGTAGCCCAGTTCCGCCAGCAAGCGCCGCTCGAAACGGCGCAGCACTGCGGCATGATCGGGGTCGCGCGCCAAGGCTTGCAAGGTATCGCGGTAATAAAGGAAAAGCTGCTCGTGCGGGTCTTCGCGCGGCAGCAGCTTCAACAGCAGTTCGTTCAGGTAAAACCCGCAGATCAGCGCCGGCCCTTGCAACAGCGGCTGCCCGCCTTGCCATTCGGCGCTATGCAAAGTGCGCAATTCCGACTTGCCGAACCAGGCCAAATGCAACGGCTGAAACGCCAGCATCAGCCCGCGCACCGCCGAACGCGGACGCC
>CALMWM010000613.1 GCA_937873435.1 uncultured Gallionellaceae bacterium | reverse complement strand
AAGGAAGCGGCGATCCTCTCCACCTGCAACCGCACCGAAATCTACTGCAATACCAAGGAACCGCAGCAGGCCGTGGATTGGCTGGCGAGCTACCATCAATTGCCGCGTTCGACGATAGACCCTTACCTTTATACCCTGCCGCAGGAACTGGCGGTCAAGCACGCTTTCCGGGTCGCCAGCGGGCTGGATTCGATGGTGCTGGGCGAAACCCAGATTCTCGGCCAGCTGAAACAGGCGGTCGGCACCGCCGAACGCGCCGGCACGCTCGGCACCCTGCTGCACAAGCTGTTCCAGCGCACCTTCTCGGTCGCCAAGGAAGTGCGCACCCAGACCGAGATCGGCGCCAACAGCGTGTCGATGGCCGCTGCGGCAGTGCGTTTGGCGGAGCGGATTTTCCCCAGCTTGACCGACCAGAACGTGCTGTTCATCGGTGCCGGCGAAATGATCGAACTGTGCGCCAGCCATTTTGCGGCGCAGCATCCCAAGCACATCACCGTCGCCAACCGCACGGTGGAACGCGCCCGGTTGCTGGCGCAGCGTTTCCACGGCGAGGCGATCACGCTGAACGAATTGCCTGAATACCTGGCAATGCAGGACATCATCGTCACCTCCACCGCCAGCCCGCTGCCTATCCTCGGCAAGGGCCTGGTCGAACGCGTAATCAAGCAGCGCAAGCATAGACCGATGTTCATGGTCGACCTGGCGGTGCCGCGCGACATCGAGGCGGAAGTGGGCGAACTCGACGACGTGTTCCTGTATACCGTGGACGACCTGTCGCAGGTGATCGAGGCCGGCATCGACAACCGCCGCCTGGCCGCCGAGGAAGCCGAAGGGATCATCGAGTTGCAGGTCGGCAGCTTCATGGAATGGCTGGAAATCCGCAGCGTGGTGCCGACCATCCGGGCGCTGCGCGATCAGGGCGAACGTTTCCGCCGCCACGAACTGGAGCACGCCAAGCGCCTGCTGGCCCATGGCGAAGACCCGGCCGCGGTGGTCGAACTGCTGAGCCGTGCGCTCACCAACAAGCTGATGCACGCCCCCAGCCACGCGCTCAACCACGTCCACGGCGAAGACCGCCGGCAGATGGAAGCGCTGCTATGGCGGCTGTATAACATTCACCCGGAATGATTGAAGGCAGTGTTTAGTGTTGAGTTGTTAGTGTTTAGTTGGGGAATACGCTGCGCGTATGATCTATTAACCGAAACGCATAGCGACATCCACTAAACACTCAACACTAACAACTCAACACTGCTCTTATGAAACCTTCCATCCAAGCCAAGCTCGATAACTTGAGCGACCGTCTAGTCGAGCTCGACCTGCGCCTGAGCAGCGAAAACGCCACCGCCGACATGGACAGCTACCGCAAGCTGAGCCGCGAGCACGCCGACATCACCCCGGTGGTCGAGCTGTATCGCGCGTTCCGCCAGGCCGAACAGGACATGGCTGCCGCACTGGAAATGCGCGGCGACCCGGACATGCGCGACTTCGCCGAAGAGGAAATCGCCGCCGGCAAGGAACGCATCGAGCAAATCGAACTCGATTTGCAAAAACTGCTGCTGCCCAAGGACCCCAACGACGAGCGCAACATCTTCCTGGAAATCCGCGCCGGCACCGGCGGCGACGAGTCCGCGCTGTTCGCCGGCAACCTGTTCCGCATGTACGCACGCTATGCCGAACGGCAGCGCTGGCAAGTCGAAATCGTCTCGGAAAGCCTCGGCGAAATGGGGGGCTACAAGGAAATCATCGCCAAGGTCATCGGCCAAGGCGCCTATTCCAAGCTCAAATTCGAATCCGGCGGTCACCGCGTCCAGCGCGTGCCGGAAACCGAGACCCAGGGCCGCATCCACACCTCCGCCTGCACCGTGGCAATCATGCCGGAAGCCGACGAAATCGCCGAAGTGGCGCTCAACCCCGCCGACCTGCGCATCGACACGTTCCGCGCCTCCGGCGCGGGCGGCCAGCATATCAACAAGACCGATTCGGCGATCCGCATCACCCACCTGCCCACCGGCATCGTAGTGGAATGTCAGGACGACCGCTCGCAGCACAAGAACAAGGCGCAGGCGATGTCGGTGCTGGCGGCGCGCATCATGGACGTGCAAGTGCGCGAGCAAAACGCCAAAACCGCCGCCACCCGCAAATCGCTGGTCGGCAGCGGCGACCGCTCCGAACGCATCCGCACCTACAATTTCCCGCAAGGGCGCGTCACCGACCATCGCATCAACCTCACGCTGTACAAGATCGACCAGATCATGGACGGCGACATGGACGACCTGGTCAACGCGCTGATGGCCGAACACCAGGCGGAGTTGCTGGCGGCGCTGAGCGGGGACAATTGAAAATACGCGGGTTGCTGTTTCCAGCAAGCATGTTCAGCAATGGATACGCCTGACCAACTGCTACGCCACGCCGCCGCTGCGTTATCCGCGGCCCTTGGCCTTCCGCTCCGCGAAGCGCGCCTGGAAGCGCAAATCCTGTTGTGTCTCGCGCTGGACAAGCCGCGTTCGTGGCTGATCGCCCATGACCGCGAGCTTATCGAGAGCGCTCCGGCGACCGCCTTTGCCGCATTGCTAGAACGCCGCCAGGGCGGCGAACCGATCGCCTACATCAGCAGCGAGCGGGAGTTTTACGGGTTGTCTTTCAAGGTCAACCCTGACGTGCTGATCCCCCGCCCTGAAACCGAATTGCTGGTGGAACTGGCCCTGGCGCGCTTGCCGGAACACCGCGCCTGTCGGGTGCTCGATCTGGGAACCGGCAGCGGCGCCATCGCGATCGCCCTCGCCAAATTGCGCCCGCAGGCAGCAGTGACCGCGGTGGATCTGTCGCATGACGCGCTGGAGGTGGCACGCGCCAATGCCCGGCGGCTCAATGCGGCAAACCTCGAATTCGCGGAGGGCGCCTGGTACGCCGCGCTGCCGCCGGGCAGCCGCTTCGAGGCAATCGTTTCCAATCCGCCGTATATCGCTGCTGGCGACCCCCACCTGGCGCAAGGCGATGTGCGCTTCGAACCGCCTGCGGCGCTGGCTTCCGGTGCGGACGGCCTGGACGACATCCGTGCCATTATCGGCGGCGCGCCAGCCCATCTTTCGCCCGGCGGCTGGCTGCTGTTCGAGCACGGCTACGATCAGGCCGAGGCCTGCCGCAGATTGCTGCAACAATCCGGCTTCCGTGAAATCGCCAGCGCCGCCGACCTGGCGGGCATTGCACGGGTGACGCTGGGCAGGTACGGCTAGGCAAGCTGCAAAAGATTAGGGATTCCCCTAGTTACAAAAGGGTTGGCAATGAGTTAGTTTTTGTTTTTTATTGCTTTCCTGAAATTTTGCCAGCTAGCCGTCTGATCCCTTATGTCGCCGCAATAGCGACGATGGCCGTGGTTGCCGCCGCAACCCTGGTGCTCGACCGCACCGAGCGAGAGCACTTGGGCCAGTTACAACGTAGCGCCGCGTTGCAGCAACTGGGCGCGCTGCGCGCGCGCCTCGAAGGCGGCATGACCTCCCACCTGCAGCCGCGCAGCGAGCCGATTTTCATCACGCCGCCCAACGGCCCCGCGGAATCGAGCGCCTACTGGAGGCCGGAACAAATTCTGATCGGCCGCAATTTTCTTTTTGAAGAGGCAGGCCTGCGCGATGCGGAAGCCGGCAACCTGAATTTCGCGGTACGCAGCGTAGGCGCCACTGGTAGCGCTAGCGCGACGATCTGGGGCGATGCAGCGATTTTCTCGCAACAACCGGTCGTGCAGAATGTGTTGCTGCCCAACGCCACGTGGCAAATCGCCGCGCTGCCCAAAGGCGGGTGGCCGACGCCGGATACACGCTGGATCAGGGCCGGCGGGGCTTTGCTGGCGCTCTTTGGCGGCGTGCTGGCGTGGCTTCTGGCATACACGTCATCCCGCCTGAATAGCTTGATTCGCGATTCAACCGCCAAACTGCTGGCCAGCGAACGGAAATTTCGTGCCATCTCGGAAACGATTCCGCTGGCGGTGCTGATCGCTCGCCGCTCCGACGGCATGATCCTGTTCGCCAATGACGGATTCGAGCCTGTATTCGGCATTTCGCCGCAAGATGCGCTCGGGCATGTCGCTGGCGATTTCTGCGCAGTCCCCGCCGATCACGAAAAATTACTGGAAAACTTTTCCCGTTATGGTTTCCTGAAGGATTACGAACTCCATGCCCGGAAAGCCGACGGCACGCTTTTCTGGTGCACGTTGTCGCTGGAAGCAATGATTTTCAACGAAATCCCGGCTCTCCTCTACGCCGTCCTCGACATTAGCGAACGCAAGCAATCCGAAGAAAAGCTCCAGGCCTTCAACCGCAACCTGGAACAACGGGTACAAGCGCGCGCCGAAGTTTTGGCCAATTCCAACCAGCAGTTCATCAATGAGGTCGTCGAACGCCAGCGCGCCAAGGACGCATTGCGTTCGGAGCACCAGTTTTCCCAAGCCTTGCTGAAAGCCCAATCCGACGCCAACGAAGGGATTTTCGTGATCGAGGACGGCCGTGTGATTTTCGCCAACGAGGCCATCGTCAAGCTGACCGGCTACTCCATGCGCGAACTTCTCGACGACATTCCCTTCATCGAGTTGGTGCACCCGGACGAGCGCGAGGAAATTGTCGACAAGTATCGCCGCCGCCTTGCCGGAGAACAATTCGAAAGCCGCTATGAAAGCGCTTTCCTGACCAAATCCGGCGCGCGGCGCGAAGTGGAAGTAGCGGTTGCGGTGCTGAAAGTGGAACACAAAACCCGCATCCTGGTGATTGCCCGCGACATCTCCGAACGCAAGCACCAGGAAAACGTGCTGCGGATTTACAAGGCCGCGGTCGATGCCGCCGCCGACAGCATCGTCATCACCGACCGCAATGCCTTGATCGAATATGCCAATCCGGCCTTCACCCGCGTCACCGGCTACACCCTCGCAGAAGCGCACGGCAAGACTCCGGCTTTGATCAAGAGCGGTTTGCACAACAAATCCTTTTACCAAAAACTCTGGCACACCCTGCTGACCGGCCAGGAATGGAAAGGCGAGATCGTCAACCGGCGCAAGAACGGCGAAATCTACCATGAAGAGATGGCCATCGCGCCGGTAGTCGATGCAAGCGGCAACATCGACCGTTTCGTGGCAGTCAAGCGCGACGTCACCGAGCGCAAACAACTCGAACAGCGACTGGCCCACATGGCGCATTACGACGACCTAACCGGCCTGCCCAATCGCGCCCTGTTCTTCGACCGACTCGACCATGCACTCGTCCAGGCCAAGCGCAAAGGCGAGCAGTTCGCGATTCTGTTCATCGACCTGGACGAGTTCAAAAACGTCAACGACCGGCACGGCCACGAAGCCGGCGACAAGCTGCTGCGCGAAGTGGCGCAACGCCTGTCGCGGTGCGTCCGCGAATCGGACACGCTGGCGCGCATGGGGGGAGACGAGTTCACTCTGATTCTCTCCAGCATCGTGCAAGCGAGGGACGCCGGCCAGGTCGCGGAAAAAGTCATCGCGACGCTCGCCGCCCCGGTTTTCCCGGAATCGTTGAATTGCCAGGTCGGTGCCTCCATCGGCATCAGCCTTTACCCGGGCGACGGCAGCGACCGCGAAACCCTGCTTAATCGCGCCGATGCCGCGATGTACCGCACCAAGGAACAGGGCAAGAACGCCTATTGCTACTATTCACCAGCGCAAGTAGCAGCGCTTCAGTAAAGCACACCGCATAACAAGTAAAAATCCTGCTTGTTTTTGCACCAAAGACCAACTAAAATGGTAAAGTATATTTCAACCCCAACTATTTAGGAGTCTTCATGTCCCATTCCTGCGCCACCATCATTTCTTCCGACATGCTCTACCCCTTCGACGCACGCGGCGTCGCCAAGCGTTTCCGCCACGCCGCCATCTTCGGCGCGCTCGATTCGCTCCATCCCGGCGAAACCATGCGCTTCGTCAACGACCACGATCCCCTGCCGCTGCTCGCCCAATTGCAGGAACGTTACGGCGATAGCATAGCCATCACTTACGTGCAGCGCGAGCCGGGCGGGATCATGATCGATTTCTCGCGCCAATAACCGTCGGTTCCCGGTGCGGGGGATAGATGCCGACCATCCTGATAGCCACAGCGCTGAGCGGATTCGCCGGCGCCATGGCGCTGGGTTGGCTGTTTCCCCTGCCGGCCGCCATCCATATCCACCTGGCCTTGGCAATCGGCGCGCTGCCCCTGATCATGGGCGCCATGCTCCATTTCGCACCGGTGCTGACACGCAGCAGCGCCCCTGCTGTACCTATCCGCTCGCTACCGTGGCTGGCCCAATCCGGCGGAGCCATCGTTGTGCTGGCATTCGTCTTCCCGGCTTTCCAGATTGCCGGAAGAAATCTCGCCGCCTTGCTCGCGCTCGCCGCTGCCGTATCGCTGACGCTGTGGATGCGCCGCCGCGGAGGGCAAACCCTGGGAAATCCGCATCCCGGCCTGAACTGGTATCTCGCCGCATTGGTTTGCCTGATCCTCGCATTGCTGGCGATACTGGCGATGAATCTGTGGCCCGAACACACCCTAGCGCTCAAACGGCTGCACCTGCATCTCAATATTTTCGGCCTGATCGGGCTTACCGCCATCGGCACCGTGCAAGTGCTGCTGCCAACTGCCGCAGGGCGCGCCGATGCGCAGGTCGCCCGACGTTTGCAACAGGATCTCAAACCTGCGCTCGCCGCGACCTTGCTGATCGCCCTGGGCGCGGCCTGGTTTCCCGAGCTGGGATGGCTGGGCCTGGTGCTCTGGCTGTATCCTCTTTACCGGCTCCTGACGGGATGGTGGCGGCAATACCGCCACCAGATTTTCAATTGGCACGGCGCCGCACCGTCGCTGGCCTTGGCGCCGCTCGGCCTGGTCTTGTCGCTGGGTCTAGGCGCGTTGCACGGCCAAGGGTATATCGCGCCCGGCGCCATCGGCCATGTCTTCGTTTCTGCCTTCCTGCTGCCGCTGGTCACCGGCGCTGTCAGCCAATTGCTGCCGATCTGGCTGCGCCCGGGTGCGCAAACGCCGTGGCACGCGGCGCTACGGCAACTTCTGGGCAGGTTTAGCGGCATCCGTACCTTATTGTTTCTGGGCGGCGCCCTGCTGTCTGCAAGCGGAATGCCAGTCGGGATGGCACTGGCCGGCGGCGGATTGCTGATGTTTATCGGCCAACTGCTTGCCGCCTTTACAATTTCCTTACGGATTGAGGTAAAATGATGAGCTTATTTCAGTCTGGAAGCCCGGATCTGCTCTTGCACTCCCGAACTGACGACTTACCCCAATTCGGGCACGCCAATTCAATTTTATTGCCAATCGCGCTTGCCACCGTTAAGGAATTTTGATGCTGCAAATTGACCTCCCGCTCCTTAAACTCAAGGGCAAGACCCTGCTTCCCATCGTTCAGGGCGGCATGGGCGTCGGCATCTCCGCGCACAAACTGGCGGGCGCCGTGGCTAAAGAAGGGGCCGTCGGCACCATCGCCAGCATCGACTTGCGCCGCCATCACCCCGACCTGATGGAACAATCCACCCATCCGAAGAGCAAGGACGGCATGGATCAGGCGAACCTGACCGCGCTCGATCGTGAAATCAGGGCTGCCAAGGAAATCGCCAACGGCAACGGAATGATCGCGGTCAACGTGATGAAAGCGGTGACCGAACATCCCCAATTGGTCAAACAAGCCTGCGAAAGCGGCGCGGATGCTATCGTGATGGGCGCCGGCCTGCCGTTCGACCTGCCGGAAATGGCCGAAGGCTACCCCAATGTCGCATTGATCCCGATTCTTTCCGACGTGCGCGGCATCAATGTGGTGCTGAAAAAATGGATGCGCAAGCACAAGCTCCCCGACGCCATCGTCATCGAACACCCGCGCTATGCCGGCGGCCATCTCGGCGCGACCAAACCGTCCGACATCACCGATCCGCGTTTCGATTTTCCCGGCGTGCTGGAAGGCGTGTTCAAACTGTTCAAGGAATTCGGCATCGAACGCGAACGCATCCCGCTGATTCCCGCCGGTGGCATCAACACCTTTGAAAAAGTCCGCGACCTGCTGTCGCTAGGCGCCAGCGCGGTGCAGATCGGCACGCCGTTCGCCGTCACCGAGGAAGGCGACGCCCATCCGAATTTCAAGCAGGTGCTGGCCGAAGCCAAGCCCGAAGACATCGTCACCTTCATGAGCGCCGCCGGCCTGCCTGCGCGCGCCGTGCTCACGCCGTGGCTGAAGAATTACCTGAACCGCGAAGCCAAACTGATGACCTTTGCCGACCCAGTGCGCGCCAAATGCGCCGCCGTCCTCGATTGCCTGTCGGAATGCGGCCTGCGCGACGGCGTGTCGAAAATGGGCCAGTTCTGTATCGACTCGCAACTCGCCGCCGCGATGCGCGGAGATGTTACCAAGGGATTATTCTTCCGCGGCTCGGAAAGCCTGCCGTTCGGCACCGCCATCCGCCCGGTGCGGGAATTGATCGAATACCTGCTGACCGGCAGGAAGCCGATTATCTCGGTCTGAAGCGGAAAATCGCGCTAATTAAACGGACATCTGCGGATGTCCGTTTTCATTTGGGAAGCGGAAAAACCTGCCTACAAAAAGCGGTCGAGGATCTTGCGGCTGCCTTTGTCCAACGCGGTGGTGTCGCGAATCAGGAAGTTGATGCCGTTGCTGTCGGCGATCAACAGCGCAGGCGGGGCGAGACGGCGGATGTCGTCTTCGCCCTTGAGGACGAAGGCGGTGTCGCCGCGGTCGGTTTCCACTTCCCAGGTGCAGGGAGTGGCGAAGCTGGATACCTGGCGGATGCGGCGAATTTCCGGCATGAATTCCCGGCTGGACAGCTCCTCTTCCAGCAGTGTCCGGATATCGTCGGGCAAGTCGGCCAGACTGTCGATCCACACCAGTTCGCGGCCTTCGCCGCTCACCACTGCGATGCCGGATTCGGGAGCGACGATGGGAAAGGCGCGTACCGGCACCACGCCGAGATAAGCCGCGCCGTCCGGCGCGACGAATACCAGTTGCCCGAAGGAATTGCGGCTTAGCTGGAAATCCACGGGCTGGCTCATACGCTGATCTCCTTGGGTGCGCCGCTCGCGGGCAGCGCCGCGTCGTCCAGGTCGGTGTCCACGTTGCGCGCCTGCGCCTGGTAAAGGCGGTAGTAAGCGCCTTCGCGCGCCATCAGTTGTTCGTGGTTGCCGACTTCGACGATCTGGCCGCGATCCAGCACCACCAGGCGGTCGGCTTTGCGCAGGGTGGAAAGGCGGTGGGCGATGGCGATGGTGGTACGGCCTTGCACCAGGTTGTCGAGGGCTTTCTGGATTTCCTTTTCGGTCTCGGTATCGACCGACGAGGTCGCTTCGTCGAGGATCAGGAAACGCGGGTCGATCAGCAGCGCGCGGGCGATCGAGATGCGTTGGCGTTCGCCGCCTGACAGGCGCTGGCCGCGTTCGCCTACCAGCGAGTCGTAGCCGTGCGGCAGGCGCAGGATGAATTCGTGGGCATGGGCGGCACGCGCGGCGGCGACGATTTCCGCGCGCGTGGCACCCGGCTTCCCGTAGGCGATATTCTCGGCGATGGAGCCGAAGAACAGGAAGGGCTCCTGCAACACCAACCCGATATTGCTGCGGAATTCGGATACCGGCAGGGAGCGGATGTCCACCCCGTCGACACGGATCGAGCCTTCGGAAACGTCGTAGAAGCGGCACAACAGGTTGACCAGCGTACTTTTGCCCGAGCCGCTATGTCCGACCAGCCCGATCATTTCGCCGGGCGCGATGTTCAGGCTGACACCGCGGATCACCGCACGGTTGCCGTAACGGAAGCCGGCGTCGCAAATCTCGATCTGCCCGGAGAGTTTGGCGAGGTGCACCGGCTTGGCCGGCTCGGGCACGCTGGAAACGTGGTCGAGGATGTCGAAAATGCGTTTCGCGCCGGCGGCGGCTTTCTGGGTCACCGAGACGATGCGGCTCATCGAGTCGAGGCGCGTGTAGAAACGGCTGATATAGGCGAGGAAGGCGGTCAGCACGCCCACCGTGATCTGGTCGCGCGACACTTGCCAGATGCCGAAGGCCCACACGATCAGCAGGCCGATTTCGGTCAGCAGAGAGACGGTCGGGGTGAACAGCGACCAGATCTTGTTGATCTTGTCGTTGGTCGCCAGGTTATGCTTGTTGGCTTCGCGGAAGCGCGCCGCTTCGCGCTGCTCCTGGGCGAAGGCCTTGACCACGCGGATACCGGGGATGGTGTCGGCCAGCACGTTGGTGACTTCCGACCAGACCCGGTCGATCTTCTCGAAACCGGTGCGCAGCTTGTCGCGCACCACGTGGATCATCCAGGCGATGAACGGCAGCGGCAGCAACGTTACCAATGCCAGCCAGGGATTGATCGAAAACAGGATCGCCGAGGTCATCACGATCATCAGCACGTCGGTGGCGAAGTCCAGCAAGTGCAGCGACAGGAACACGCAGATGCGGTCGGATTCGCTGCCGATGCGCGCCATCAGGTCGCCGGTGCGCTTGCCGCCGAAATATTCGAGCGACAGCCGCAACAGATGTTCGTAGGTGACGGTGCGCAGGTCGGCGCCGATGCGCTCGGACACCAGCGCGAGGATGTAGGTGCGCGCCCAGCCCAGGCTCCAGGCCAGCAGCGCGGAACCCAGCAGCCCGGAGAGGAGCAGCATGACCGTGTGGACATCGATCGGCGCACCGTTCTGGTAGGGGATCAGCACCTTGTCCATCAGCGGCATGGTGAGATAGGGCGGCACCAGCGTGGCAGCGGTGGAGGCCAGCATCAGCAGGAAACCGGCCAGCAGCTGGCCCTTGTAGGGCTTGGCGAAGCGCCACAAGCGCAGCAGCGTCCAGGTGGTGGGCGGAGTATGGATTTCCTGGGTGCAGATCGGACACTCGCCCTGCCCCGCTTCGAGCGGTGCCTTGCAGTTGGGGCAGACAGCCTCCTCCTGATGGCTGACCGGGTGGCCGGAAAGACGGCTTTCGAGCTGCTGGGCGAATTGATCGGCGAGACGCAACGCCGCGACGTTGTGGGTCAGCGTGTAGCGCCAGCACGCAAGGCGCGAACTGGCATCATGCAATTCCAGGCTGCCGACCCCGGCGTGGTCGTGATGGCGCAAGGATAACCCCTGGCGGTAAGCCCACTCGCGCCAGCCGCTCTCCCCGTCTCCTTTGGCCAACAACCGACGGCCGGTCAGCACCACCAGGCTCTGGACAAAATGCAGAGTGGCATCGAGATCCGCATCCAGCCATGCCAGGATTTCCTCACCTTCAGACAGTTGCGTGGCGATGTCGGCGCGCCAGTATTCGGGTAGAAATTTGCCGGACGAAGGGTAAGGGCGGGGGGCGTTTTCCATGGTGGCGGAGTTTACTTGTCTTGTCGGAAAGAGTACAGGGGGCGGGCGTTCGCGACCGATTTATTACAGACTCCTGACAATTTGGTAAACTGGAATCGGTTTGACACGTTAGTGCAATCTTCGTCAGGCGGTTTAAGCGCCTGTGAAATCCCCCAACGTTAGTTTTGAATTGGAAAGATCGGCATGGAATTTCTTGAGGTCATGTCTCTGCGCGGGCCGAATATTTGGACATATCGCCCGGTTATTGAAGCGTGGGTCGACATCGGCGCTCTGGAAGACTCCCCTTCCAACACGATTCCCGGTTTCTACGATCGCCTGACCGCATGGCTGCCTACACTGGTCGAGCACCAATGCAGCATCGGCGAACGCGGCGGTTTTCTGAAGCGGGTGCGCGAAGGCACCTGGGCGGGCCACATCCTCGAACACGTCACCCTGGAACTGCAAAATCTGGCCGGGATGCAAAGCGGCTTCGGCAAGGCACGCGGCACCTCGGTACGCGGAGTCTACAAGGTCGCCGTGCGGGCGCGCC
>CALMWM010000612.1 GCA_937873435.1 uncultured Gallionellaceae bacterium | reverse complement strand
CCTCTGACGGGCCGGGTATCCGCCTTTCGACCCGCAACCGCTTGTGCGGAACTGTTGCCAAACTGCTCAAGGGCGCGGTGAACTGTGAAGTGCAAATCAAACTGGAAAGCGGTGCACTCGTTACGGCGATGATCACCAACGAAAGTACCGATGAACTCGGATTAGCCGAGGGAACCCACGCCTGCGCTGTATTCAAGGCATCCAGCGTGATTATCGGCGTTAGCGCCTAAGGAGAAGAAAATGAAACTAGGCCAATTGTTCCCCAGCCTGCTTACCCTGCTCTGCGCTATTTCAGCTCACGCCGATGAGGTCAATGTCGCCGTCGCGGCCAACTTCACCGCTCCGATGAACGCCATCGCCGCCGAATTCGCCAAGGACACCGGGCATCAGGCCAAGCTGGCGTTCGGCTCGTCCGGCAAGTTCTACGCCCAGATCAAGAGCGGCGCGCCATTCCAGGTATTCCTTTCGGCCGACGATGAAAAACCCGCCAAGCTGGCGCAGGAAGGGCTGGCCGTCCCTGCCAGCCGCTTTACTTACGCCATCGGCACGCTGGTGCTGTGGTCATCCCAACCCGCCTTGGTGGACGCCAACGGCGAAGTACTGAAGAAGGGCAAGTTCAACAAGCTCGCCCTCGCCAATCCCAAGCTGGCGCCATATGGGCAGGCCGCTATCGAGGTGCTGACCGGCATGGGCTTGCTGAATCAACTCACACCCAAGTTCGTGCAGGGCGAAAACATCGCCCAGACTTACCAGTTCGCCATGACCGGCAACGCCGAACTGGGCTTTGTGGCGCTTTCCCAGGTGATGAAGGATGGCAAAATCGCCAATGGTTCGGCCTGGATCGTGCCCGGCAAGCTGCATACCCCGATCCGCCAGGATGCCGTCATCCTGGAAACCGGTAAGGGCAATGCCGCCGCCGACGCGCTGATGAAGTACCTGAAGAGCGATAAAGCCAGGGCCATCATCAAATCCTACGGTTACGAAATCTGAAACAGGAGTAACACATGGGCTTTTCCGACGCTGACCTTGCCGCAATCTGGCTGACCTTGCGCCTGGCCAGCACCACCACGGCCCTGCTGCTGCTGATCGGCACGCCCATCGCATGGTGGCTGGCGCGTACCCGTTCGATGTGGAAAGGCCCGGTCGGCGCGGTGGTGGCCCTGCCGCTGGTGCTGCCGCCGACGGTGCTGGGCTTTTACCTGTTGCTGATATTGGGGCCGGACGGCCCGGTCGGGCGGCTCACTCATCTGCTCGGCCTGGGCGCCCTGCCATTCACCTTCTGGGGACTGGTGGTGGGTTCGGTGTTCTATTCCATGCCCTTCGTCGTGCAGCCCATCCAGAACGCTATCGAAGCGCTCGGCGAACGCCCGCTGGAAGTAGCCGCCACCCTGCGCGCCAGCCCGTTGGACTGTTTTTTCACGGTGGTGCTGCCGCTCGCCCGACCGGGTTTCATCACCGCCGCTATCCTCGGTTTTTCTCATACCGTCGGCGAATTCGGGGTGGTGCTGATGTTGGGCGGCAACATCCCCGGCGTCACCCGGGTGGTTTCGGTGCAGATTTACGATCATGTGGAGGCACTGGAATACGCCCAAGCCCATTGGCTGGCAGGCTCCATGGTGATTTTTTCTTTCCTGGTGCTGCTGACGCTGTATACCCGCCGGCCTAATCTCAACAAGGCCGGATGACATGGAAAACATTGAAGCACTATTCCGCGTCGAGTGGCCGGGCTTTTCTCTGAATGTCGATCTCACCTTGCCTGGTCGTGGCGTAACCGCGCTGTTTGGGCATTCCGGCTCCGGCAAGACCACCCTGCTGCGCTGCATCGCCGGACTGGAGCGTCCGACTCAGGGGAAGCTCTCGTTCAAGGGCGAAATATGGCAGAACGAGCATACCTGGCTGCCCACCCACAAGCGCCCCCTGGGTTACGTGTTCCAGGAGGCCAGCCTGTTCCCTCACCTGAGCGTGCTCGGCAACCTGCGCTATGGCATCAAAAGGGCCAGCACGGAACACAAGGTCAGCCTGGAGCTGGCCGTCGATCTGCTGGGCATCGCCCATCTGCTCGACCGCAAGCCGGACCGGCTGTCGGGCGGTGAACGGCAGCGGGTCGGCATCGCCCGCGCCTTGGCCGTCAGCCCGGAAATCCTGCTGATGGACGAGCCGCTGGCGGCGCTGGATTTGAAGCGCAAGCAGGAAATCCTGCCCTACCTGGAGCGCCTGCACGACGAACTGGAGATTCCCGTCCTTTACGTCAGCCATTCCCCGGACGAAGTGGCGCGGCTGGCCGACCACCTGGTGGTGATGGATGAAGGGCGCGTCGTGGCGCACGGCCCTTTAAGCGAAACACTGGCCCGCCTCGATCTCCCCATCCGGCTCGGCGAGGATGCCGGCGTCGTGCTCGACGCGGTGGTCGCCGAAATCGACGACCGCTGGCACCTCGCCCGTGTCGAATTCGCCGGCGGCAGTTTGTGGACGCGGGATCATGGCATTCCCGTCGGCAAGCACACGCGGGTGCGGGTGCTTGCCCGCGATGTCAGCCTCGCCAGCGGAGAGCCGGGCCTGAGCAGCATTCAGAACATGCTCTCCGGCCACGTCGATGCCGTTGCCGACGACGATCACCCCGGCCTGCTTCTCGTCCGCGTGCGTATCGGCAACAGCAGCATCTTGTCGCGTCTGACCAAACGTTCGGCGGCAACGCTCGGCATCGAGGTTGGGCGTGAGATGCGGGTGCAAATCAAGTCGGTTGCCTTGATGGAATAATTTCAAAATGGACCCCGCAAAAGGAAATCCCATGTATGACTACAATTGGAAAACCGGCCTGCCCGTGAAAAACGTCCCGACCACGATCCCCCCCGTGGCATTGGAAAAATTCCAGGACGAAACGGCGCACGCGCTGCGGGTGAAGGGCTTCGACAGTCAAGGCCAGTTTTGTCATTACCACCACGCCTACGCACTCAACCGCGAACGTTTTGACGAGGAAGGGTTCTACGACGAGAACGAAGCCTACCGTCAGGAAATCACCGCCTGGCGGCTCAGCGGCGGCGGCTGGCTAGTGCGCAAATACGAGGCCGGCGCACACGGCGACTGCGCCGGAAGATTAATGAAACCAGACTACTGGATCAGCGAAACTTGTCCGACCGAGCAATTATAATAGCTCAACCCGTCACGCCATATTCGACAGGTGTTTTGACGTAGAGCAGGCTGAGTTTATGTTCCCGCAGCAAGGCCAGCAAAGCGTTGGCCTGTTCATCGTTGACCAAAAACGTGACCTCCACCGGCAGATCGCCGGCCAACTCGAAAAAAGTCTCCTCGTGCAATTTTCCGTGCCGTCCATAACCGGCTATGGCACGTATGGCCGTGCCGCCCCTTATACCGATTTCCCGGGCATGTTCCAGCAACCACTCGAAGAGCAGCTTGCCTTCGTGACGCTGGATCTCGCCGACGAAAACCTTCAGGCATACGCCTTGCATCCATCCGCCTTGCACCATCGCCCTATCCTTTCAAAAGTTTCACCGTCCAGATGCCGAAAACCGTCATCGCCAGCGAACCCATCACATGCACTCCGATAATCGCCGCCGTCCAGCCGTACTGGGCGCGCAACAGCAAGGTCACGGTTTCCGCCGAGAATGTGGAAAAAGTGGTCAACCCGCCGAGAAAACCGGTTGCCAGCAGCAAGCGCGCCTCCGGCGGCAACCCCGGATGCTCGGCGAAAAACGCCATGGCGACGCCCATCAGATAACCGCCCGCCAGATTGGCCGCCAGCGTACCCAGCGGCAACGTGGGAAACAACGGATTGAACAGTATGCCGAACCACCAGCGCAGCCACGCCCCCACTGCCGCACCGGCACCAACGGCCATCAGGCCATACCAGGTCATTACGTATCCTTTGAATAGATTGCTATGGACCGGGGAAACCCAAGTGTTTGCCTTCCCGTCGCATCACCGCGCCATCATAAGCCACCCGGCCAGCCCCAGCAAAGTCACCGACAACACGGGCAGCGTCAACGCCACGCCGATGCGGCAATATTGCCCCCAGCTCACCGTCATGCCGCGCTGCGCCAGGACATGCAGCCACAACAGGGTGGCCAGGCTACCCAGCGGGGTCATTTTCGGGCCGAGGTTACAGCCGATCACGTTGGCGTAGATCATCGCCTCGCGTACCAGCGGAGAAAGCTCGGCCTGGTCGATGGCGAGGCTGGCGATCATCACCGTCGGCAGATTGTTCATCAGCGCCGACAAGCCTGCGAACAGGAATCCGCTGCCCAGCGTCGCCGTAGTTACGCCGTATCCGTTCAGCCATTCCAGCAAACGCGCCAGTTCCGCCGTCATCCCCTGGTTGCGCAGACCGAACACCACCAGGTACATCCCCAGCGAAAACAGCACGACCTGCCAGGGTGCTTCGCGCAGCAAGGTCATTACCGGGATCACTCCTTTGGGCTGCTGCGGCAGCCAATGCTCGCGCAGGGCCGCCGCGACCAGGATCAACGCCGCCGTCCCGGCCACCAGCGAAACCGGCAAGCCGAGTGGATGTGCGGCGAAATAGCCGATCAGCAGCACCGCCAGCACCAGCCAACCGGCGCGGAACACAAAAGGGTCGCGGATGGCGTTATTCGGCTCGTCCAGCGCCGCCACCTCGAAGCGCGGCGGAATGTCCTTGCGGAACAGCCACCAAGCCACCAACAGCGTCGCCGCGACCGAAACGAAATTCACCGGCACCATCACCGCCGCGTAATCGGCAAAGGAGATATGGAAGTAGTTGGCAACGATGATGTTGGTCAGGTTGGAAATCATCAACGGCAGGCTGGCGGCATCCGCCACGAAACCGCTCGCCATCACGAACACCAGCGCGGCAGCGGGTTTGAAGCGCAGCGCGTGGAGCATTTCCAGCACGATAGGAGTAAGGATCAGCACCGCGCCATCGTTGGCGAACAGCGCGGCAACCGCCGCGCCGAGCAAAATGATCAGCAGGAACAGCAGATGCCCGTATCCCCTGCCCCAGCGCGCCACATGCAGCGCCGCCCATTCGAAGAAACCGGCCGCATCGAGAATCAGCGAAATCAGGATCAGCGCGATGAAGGTAAAAGTGGCGTCCCACACGATATGCCACACCAGCGGCACGTCACCGAACGATACCACCCCCGCCGCCAATGCCAGCGATGCACCAC
>CALMWM010000611.1 GCA_937873435.1 uncultured Gallionellaceae bacterium | reverse complement strand
GCCGACCAGGAGGGGGCAACCAGCGTAGAATGGACGGTGCCGGAGTAACCTCAGGATTCCCACCCTTGCAGGAGCGACACATGAACCAGTGGCCGATTTTCTTCCTGTTGTGCCTCACCCTCGCCGCTCTGCCGGCGCGGGCCGAAATCTACAAGGTCGTCGGCCCCGACGGCAAGGTGTCGTACACCGACAAGGAACCGCAACCCAACAGCGGCAAAACCGAGAAACTGAAGATCCAGACCTATAGCGGCCCCCCCGCGGTTTCCACGACCAATGCTTCGGTCAAGAAAATCACCATGCTCTCGGCACAATGGTGCGGCGTGTGTACCCGCGCCAAGGCCTACATGAATACCCACAAAATCGCCTTCGAGGAATGGGACATCGACCAATCCGAATATGCCCGCGCCAAGATGAACGAACTCGGCGCCAAGGGCGTGCCGGTGATTCTGGTCGGCAAGCAGAAAATGGTCGGGTTCTCGGCGGAAACGCTGGAAGAGATGATCAAGAATGCCGGGACGCAATAAGATAGTTGGTGCGCAGGACGCCCCCTACACTTGCTTGTCGTAGGTATCCACGTAGGCGTCGATGAGCCTGCGGATCATGCGCTGATACTGGGTATGGTGTTTTGACGCCTCGGATTTGAAGAACTCGACACTCCGCTTGCTGAGTGCAATAGTCACCTTCACCCCCTCCTCCCGAAAAGCCAGTTCTCCGGGTGGCGGAAGAAAGTCCTGAACGACCTTGGCCTCAATAGGCTCATCGGTGTATTTGATTTTAGCCTTACTCGTTTTCGCGCTCATAAATTGCCTTGCCCTTTCGCCAGTAACCGGCGCCAAATATGCGAATAACACCGCCGCGATAAGTAAAGCGGACGGTAAGAATACCGCCCTCAACCTCGCCGAAACAGAAATAGCGTTTTTCAGCTTCGCTGTGAGCGAGGTCTTCGGCGATAACCCGGCATGGATCGGCAAAGGCATACTGTGCCAAAGAAAACGGGATTCCATGTTTTTCCTGGTTTTCCGCGTCTTTGTTTGCGTCCCACTCAAACCGAGTTTTCTTCATGAAATCAGCCTAGCACAGCAACCCGCAAAAAACCATATATAAATATGGCAATTTATATGCCAGCAGGCAATTTCTGCTTTGGTTGCGGTGTCGGAATATCGGCAGGTTTCCCCTTCTGCACCGCCTCGTCTGGCCGGAAAAGCCGGGGGAGTCGGCGAGCACTGTTTGAACTCCGTAGCCAATTGCGCAGCCGCCCGGCTGCCCCCCCGGCTATCAATCAACCGCGCAAAGCGCACAAAACCCATACGGCGCAATGCGCTTCGCGTATTGGCGCCCTACCATGACTACGCTTTGCGCACGCAGGAAACGAAAACGGCAATCCTTGCCGCTCATAGCGGGTTATTCAGCCGCACGGGGTCAATGTCAGGCACTGGTACGCCGTTTGCTTCTTCGTCAGATGAATCCCAGCGGAGATAAATCCCATGAAAGTCATTACCACGCAAAACACCACGCAGTCCTTGCTGCAGTCAGCATCCCCTAACGAAAAACTCCGGGCTGATTTTCAGGCAACACTGGAAGCCGCGAAACAGAATATTGCCCAACCTGGCGGAAATACTCCGCCGGCGAAATCCAGCGAGAGCAAAGGGGCACACCGGGCCGAGTCGCAAATGACGGCCTTGGAATATCTGGAAGATTATCTACGGAAAAGCCCGGAACAGCGTATGCGCGACGCAATCCTGAAAAAAATGGGGCTGACCGAAGAGGAACTGGCGGCAATGCCGCCCGAGAAACGCGCAGCGATCGAACAAACGATCACGGAAAAAATCAAGGAACTGCTGCAAAAACAACACGGCAATACGCAAGCTCATGCACAACCACCTGTCTCGATACAGTCGCTTTTGACGTAGGGACGATGACGTTGGAACTCGTGCAAGGAGTCCTTTGTTTTGATATACCCCCTACATCCGGTTCGCCTCTTCCTCCACTACCCCCAAGAATGCCTCCCCATACTTCTTCAACTTGGCCTGCCCCACCCCGCTGATCTCGCCCAATTCGGCCAATGTAGTAGGACGGCGGTTGAGGATTTCCATCAACGTGCTGTCGTGGAAAATCACGTAAGGCGGCACGCCCTGTTCGCGAGCGAGTTCCAGGCGCTTTTCCTTGAGCGCCAGCCATAGCGGATCGTCGCTGGCGGCGGCGTAGTCTTCGCGGGCGCGGGAGCCGCGTTCGGCCTTGCTGGTCTTGCGTTTGACCGGCTCGGGATCGCGGCGCAGCCATACTTCGCGCTCGCCGCGCAGCACTGGGCGGGATTCTTCGGTCAGGCGCAGGCCGCCGTAGGCTTCCATGTCCGTTTCCAGCAGGCCGGCGGCGACCAGTTGGCGGTAGACGCTGCTCCACTGGGCTTGGCTGAGGGATTTGCCGATGCCGAAGGTGCTGAGCTGCTGGTGATTGAATTGTTCGATCTTGGCATTCGACTTGCCCAGCAGCACGTCGATCAGGTGCACCACGCCGAAGCGCTGGCCGGTGCGGTAGACGCTGGAAAGGGCCATCTGCGCGGCTTGGGTGGCGTCCCAGGTATCGACCGGCTCCAGGCAGTTGTCGCATTGACCGCAATCGCCGGGATGTTCCTCGCCGAAGTAGCGCAATATCGCCTGGTGGCGGCAGCCGGTGGCTTCGCAGAAGCCCAGCAAGGCGTCGAGCTTGCGCAGTTCCACGCGCTTGCGTTCCTCGGACGCTTCGCCGGAACTGAGCATCTGCCGCATCGACACCACGTCGCCCAAGCCGTAGGCCATCCAGGCATTGGCAGGCAGGCCGTCGCGGCCGGCGCGGCCGGTTTCCTGGTAGTAGCCTTCCATGCTCTTGGGCAGATCGAGGTGGGCGACGAAGCGCACGTTGGGCTTGTCGATGCCCATCCCGAAGGCCACCGTGGCGACCATGATCACTCCTTCTTCGCGCAGGAAACGGCGCTGGTTGGCGTTGCGCGTCGCGGGGTCGAGTCCGGCGTGGTAGGGCAGCGCGTCCCAGCCTTGCTCCTTGAGCCAGGCGGCGGTTTCCTCGACCTTCTTGCGCGACAGGCAATAGACGATGCCGGCGTCGTTGGGGTGCTCGGCTTCGAGGAAGGCCTGCAATTGCTTGCGCGCGTTGTTTTTCTGGGTGACGCGGTAGCGGATGTTGGGGCGGTCGAAGCTGGAGATGAACTGGCTGGCCTGCTCCAGCGCCAGCCGCTCGACGATCTCGCGCCGCGTCGGCGCGTCGGCGGTGGCGGTCAGGGCGATGCGCGGCACATTGGGAAAGCGCTGGTGCAGTACCGTCAACTCGCGGTACTCGGGGCGGAAATCGTGGCCCCACTGCGACACGCAATGCGCCTCGTCGATGGCGAACAGCGCCAGCCCCGGCCCGGCTTGCAGCTCGTCGAGGTAGCCGAGGAAGCTGCCCATCAGCAGGCGTTCCGGCGCGACGTAAAGAATATCCAGCTCGCCGCGCATCAGCCGCCCGAACACCTCGCGCCCGGCATCGGCGGACAGGCTGGAATTGAGGAAGGCGGCCTTGACCCCGAGCTGGCGCAAGGCGTCCACCTGGTCCTGCATCAGCGCGATCAGCGGCGACACCACGATGGCCACGCCG
>CALMWM010000610.1 GCA_937873435.1 uncultured Gallionellaceae bacterium | reverse complement strand
TGCGGAAAAAGTGTCGCGTGCGCTGAAAAAAGCGTCGGCAAGGGCTTTTTCCTCGCCAGCCAACGGGTGCTTCTGATATTCCACGCGCGCCAACTCGATCTTCTCGCGGTTCTTGAGCGATGCCTCGATGTGTACGGAAATAGGATGGTCGTGCATCTTGGCGTAGGGATTGTCCGGATTATGCTGTAAAGCGAGCATGATCTGAGCACGGTTGTCGCCCATGGCCTGGACCATCTTGGCTACTGCGAGGGAAGGCCTGAGATGCTCCTGATAAGCCTCGTTGAGCGAATTGTTGGTCAGGAACATGCCACCCACCCCGACCACCGCACTGCCCGCCAACATGAACGCCATCAACGCCATGATCAGCAGCAAACGCGCCCTGACCGACAGCTTGCTCAGGAAACCGCCGCCGGCCTTGATCGGCGCCTTGGTTTCGTTGAGTTTCTTGTACAGCGTTTCGGCTGCGCTCACCTGCTGGCGCGTAGGCGCCGAGCGCACCGACATGTAGCCGATAGTCGCGCCATCCTTGCGCACCGGCACGACGAAAGCATCGACCCAGTAATGATCGCCGTTCTTGCTGCGGTTCTTGACGATGCCGCGCCACGGATGCCCGGCTTTCACCGTATCCCACAGCCAGGAAAATGCCTGCGGCGGCATGTCGGGATGACGCACCAGGTTGTGGTTCTTGCCGATCAGCTCCTCGCGAGAATAGCCGCTGAGCTCGACGAACGCATCGCTGGCATAGGTAATAATCCCCTTTAAATCGGTTTTTGAAACCAGGATTTTCCCTGCCGGGAAAGGGATTTCGCGTTGGGTGACGGGCAAATTGATTTTCATTGTATTTTTACCTCGTAAATGGAACTGCACCGGTTTTTCCCGGTAGTGCTAATTTTTTTGCCGCAACGGCTGGTTAATGCCAGTGAAGATGGGTTATTCAACGAACACCGCCATTACTCGAACGGCTATCCGAGCGAAGAGCTATCTGCAAAGAAGGAGGAAACGGCAGTGGGTAAGAGGGTGGGCAAATCTGCCCGGCACAGCGGAGAACGACTATTTTCGGCAACATGTTCATCACGAAATCGGCGGTTTTTCACCAGAGCGTCAATACGCTCCACCTTACCCGGCAATTCCGCAATCATGGGGCTTGCCCGGTAGATCGGAACTTTGCGTCCCCGTCTTTCGAACGGGGTAGCCTTTAGCAGGACTTAATTTACTTTACACATTAAAGTGGGATTTTAGTCGCAGCCTGACATTTGTCAATGCCTGCAAAAGTTATATATACCCAGCGAAAGTCAGGTTATTTTTTTAGTGTCAAATCGCGAAACCGTTGCTTATCCGTATCGAATTTGAGGCGAATCGCATCCATATCCTTCTTTTTTTGCAGGATGCTCTCTTGCAAATGCCGGGTTTCGCGTTCGGCATCGGCGATATCCTGTCGCAAGTCGGCGGGAACCGGCTTGCCGGATTTGCTCGCGCCCTCGGCCTGTTTGCGCAGCCTGGCAAGACGCTCCTCGGTCTGCTTGAGACGCAGTTCGGCGCTCTTGGACTGCACCTCGGCCTGCTGCATATTGCGGTCGCGCGCCAGGTCGATTTCCTTTTCGCTGGTATAGGTGTTGAGCAAGGCCGTGTCATGCCGTTGCTGCTCGATTTCTTTTTGTTGCGCCTCTTGCTGGCGCACCCGCTCTTCTTCCAGCGCCTTGCGCTCTTCCTGCGTCATGGCGCGTTCGTGTTTCTTGACCACGATACCCTGCGCACTCATTTCCGTGCTGCCCTGATTCACGTATTGCGGCGGGATCGAATCGCCGTAATGAGTCACACCGCGTTCATCCACCCATTTCTTGATAGTGCCGGCGCCCGCCAGCAAGCTGGCAACAGTCAACAACATCAAAGCAATCAAGACGCGCATATTATTCTCCCGAAATCCCATATTGTTCCCGATAGCGCAAAACCGCGTGTAAATTCTCGGCCATATCCGAGCGGCTGCGCAAGTACGCGACGATATCCGTCAAGGTGACGATCCCGGTCACCGGCAAACCGTAATGCCGGGTCACTTCCTGCACTGCCGACAACTCGCCGCTGCCGCGTTCCTGGCGGTCGAGCGCGATCATCACGCCGCACGGCGTGGCGCCGCCGGCTTGGATCAGCGCCACCGATTCGCGCACCGAAGTACCCGCCGAAATCACGTCGTCGACGATCAACACCCGCCCACTCAAGGGTGCCCCGACTAGCGTTCCGCCTTCGCCGTGATCCTTGGCTTCCTTGCGGTTGAAGGCAAACGGCAGGTTGTGCCCCTGCTCGGCCAGCGCGATGGCGACCGCCGCCACCAGCGGAATGCCCTTGTAGGCCGGGCCGAACAGGATGTCGAATTGCAGCCCCGCGGAGAGAATCGCTTTCGCGTAAAATTGCCCCAATTGGCGCAGGGACGAGCCGTCGTTGAACAAGCCGGTATTGAAGAAATACGGGCTGAGACGCCCGGCCTTGGTCTTGAATTCGCCGAAACACAGAACCTGGCTGTCGATGGCGAAGCGAATGAAATCCTGCTTGAAGTCTGACATCGTGAAATCTAACGTGGAAAAAATCGTATGCGCATTATAACGCTGAATTTCAATGGAATCCGCTCTGCCGCTAGCAAGGGATTTTTCGACTGGCTGGCGGCGCAAAATGCCGACATCGTCTGCGTGCAAGAGCTCAAAGCCCAGACTGCCGACCTGTCGCCCGCACTGGCCGCGCCGGACGGCTGGCACGGCTTTTTTCATTGCGCCGAGAAAAAAGGTTACAGCGGCGTGGGAATTTATGCTCGCCGCCCGCCCGACCAAGTGATCGAGGGACTGGGCATCGCCGACATCGACGCGGAAGGGCGCTACCTGCGCTGCGATTTCGGCAATTTAAGCGTGGTATCGCTGTACCTGCCTTCCGGCTCCAGCAGCGAAGAACGCCAGGCCGCCAAATTCAGCTTCATGGAACGTTTCCACCCCCATTTGCGCGAGCTGATCGCCAGCGGGCGCGAAATCGTGCTGTGCGGCGACTGGAACATCGCCCACCAGGAAATCGACCTCAAGAACTGGAAAGGCAACCGCAAGAACTCCGGCTTCCTGCCCGAAGAACGCGCCTGGCTGGGCGGAGTTTTCGCCGACTTCGGCTGGGTGGACGTGTATCGCCGCTTATATCCCGACACCACCGAGGAAGCCTACACCTGGTGGTCGAACCGCGGCCAGGCATGGGCCAAGAATGTCGGTTGGCGCATCGACTACCAGATCGCCACGCCGGCCATCACCGCGACCGCCAGCAACGCCGTTGTATGGAAGGAAACCCGCTTTTCCGACCATGCGCCGCTGACGGTGGATTACGACTGGGTGTTATAGCGTATGCGGAAATCGGCTTGCGGCGGAGCAGACGCCAACCACGCCCTTGCCGCGCCGGAATTTAAGAAAATATCGGTGGGATAGACATTCAGGGGCGAGCCGGCATACAACTCGGCCAGGGCCTGGATCTGCAAGTCGGTGGCGACGATGGCGATCCGGATGTTGGGGTTGGAGGACGCAGCCGCATTGTCGAGAGCGGAGAGCACGCGTACGCTGTCTTCCGAAACCGCAAAACCTTCGACTTCGAGGAAATCGTTGATCACGTAACGAATATCGTCGAAGCGCGGATCGCTTTCGATCTTGATGAGGCTCTGCATCAACTCTTCGTCGGTCACGTGACCAAAGTAGCGCTTGTATGCGCCGCGCGATTCCCAGACGATTTCATATGCCATGATCCCGAGTCCCTCCCCTTTGCAGCTTCGAGTTCAAAGCGGCCTCTTGACTCAGGCGTCATCGGCCGATTGTTTTTTGCATTTTACATGAATCGCGGATTATTGGCCGCTGTCGGCTCCCGCCTCGGAGTCCCGCTCCCGCCACGGCGCCACCTTCATCAATAGCAACATCCCCGGCAAAGCCAGCACGGTACAGAGCAGGAAGAAACCGGACCAGCCCAGGCTCTCGACCAGATAGCCGGTGGCGGCGTTGGCGAAAGTGCGCGGCACCGCCGCCAGGCTGGTAAATAGCGCAAACTGGGTAGCGGTATAGAGCGGGTGGGTGGCACGGGCAATGAAGGCAACGAAGGCGGTCGTCCCCAGTCCCACGCCGAGCGCCTCGAAACCGATCACTGCGGCGAGCAACAGCGGATTGTTGCCGACTTGGGCGAGCCAGGCGAAACCCAGGATCGACACCACCTGCACCACGCCGAACAGCCACAACGCACGGTTGATGCCCAGGCGGATCATCCAGATCCCGCCCAGCAGTCCGCCGATCACGCTCGGCCACAGCCCGGCGTGCTTGGCGATCAAGCCGATTTCCGACTTGCTGAAGCCCATGTCGAGATAGAACGGTGTGGCCAACGCCGTGGCCATGCTGTCGCCGAGCTTGTAGAAGAAGGTGAAGGCGAGGATCAGCAAGGCCGCGCGCCAGCCCTCACGCGTGACGAATTCGTGGAACGGCTCGATCACCGCCTGGCGCAGGGTTTTCGGGGTGGCCTTGGCCAGTTCGGGTTCGCTCACGCGCAAGGTCATCGCGATGCCGGGCAGCATGAACAACGCGGTGATCAGGAACACGCTGCTCCACGGCAAATGATCGGCCAGGATCAGCGACAGAGAGCCGGGGATCAGCCCGGCGATACGGTAAGCGTTGACGTGTATCGCGTTACCCAGCCCCAATTCCACATCGAACAGGATTTCGCGGCGGTAGGCGTCGACCACCACGTCCTGGGTCGCGGAAAAGAATGCCACCGCCGCCGCCAGGTAGGCAATCGTCCACAAATCCAGTTTCGGTTCCAGCCAGCCGAACAGCGGCAGCGAAATCAGCAGCGCCAGTTGCGACAACAGCATCCAGCCGCGCCGCCGCCCCAGCAGGGGCCAGATGTAACGGTCGAGCAGCGGCGCCCACAGGAATTTCCAGGTATAGGGCAACTGGATCAGCGCGAACAGCCCGATGGACTTGAGATCGACCTGCTCCGAGCGCAACCACGCCGGCAACAGGCTGATCAGGATGTACAGCGGCAAGCCGGAAGTGAAACCGGTAAAGATGCAGATCAACATGCGCCGGTTGCACAGGGCCTCGCGCAACGACGTTGTAGGCTGAAGAATTCGCATAGGCCGCCACCTTACCCGAAACCCCGGCTTTGAGCGAGCGCCCGCCTGTGTCAAAATGCTGTCTAACCTAGAAACCTCAGTTGACCGCTCAACTGAATATTTAACAGCGTGATCCCCATAAATCTCTTCATGATTTTCCGTTTCACCCGATTGGTATATCCGCTACGGGATAGATTGCACGGTTTTTGCGGCGCATGGCGGCAACCCTCTCTCTTTATGCCCTTCAGGGTGCAACTCTCTCCCAGAGGGAGAGAGGGCGTTCGTTCCCTCTCCAACTTGTGGGAGAGGGTTAGGGAGAGGGCTGGCAACTCCTTGGCTTGGAACGGCCATTCCAAGCCAGCCCCCCCCTCAATCCCCTCCCGTAAACGGGAGGGGAGGCAATCGCCCCTTCCCCCGCTTGCGGGGGAAGGTTGGGATGGGGGGTGGCGCCTCTTGTACCCAGGCCGCAAGGCTGTCGGGTATGCCCTGCACCCCAAATGGGGTAAGCAGGCATTTCGCCGTCAGGCGAAAGCTCGCAAAAACCGCACCCTCCATCCCGTCCAACTAAGGTTTCTAG
>CALMWM010000609.1 GCA_937873435.1 uncultured Gallionellaceae bacterium | reverse complement strand
TGCCAAGGGCGAGAAAATCGTTATTTCGCGCAGCGGCGAGGCCTTAATCGCCGACGATAACGGTCGCGAGCGCGAGCGTCACAAGGTGCCTTACGGTGCTACCCTGCTAGCGATGGACGGTGATGTGGTAAAGGCCGGCAAAGTGCTGGCGATGTGGGATCCGCATACCCGTCCGATTATTACCGAATACGCAGGCAAGGTACGCTTCGAGAACGTCGAGGAAGGCGTCACCGTGGCCAAGCAAATCGACGAGGTGACCGGGCTTTCCACTCTGGTGGTGATCGATCCCAAGCGCCGCGGAACGGCTCAAACCAAGGGCTTGCGCCCGCAGGTCAAACTGTTGGGTGAAAACAGCGAGGAGATCAAGCTGGCCGGTACCGATCATTCGGTTAACATCACATTCCATGTCGGCTCCATCATTTCGGTGAAGGACGGTCAGGATGTCAGTGTCGGCGATGTATTGGCGCGTATTCCCCAGGAATCGTCGAAGACCCGCGATATTACCGGCGGTCTGCCGCGCGTGGCGGAATTGTTCGAGGCCCGTTCACCCAAGGATGCGGGCTTGCTTGCAGAGGTTACCGGTACCGTGTCGTTCGGTAAGGACACCAAGGGCAAGCAGCGTCTGGTGATTACCGACTTTGAAGGGATTGCACATGAATACCTGATCACCAAGGACAAACATGTTACTGCGCATGATGGTCAGGTGGTCAATAAGGGCGAATCCATCGTCGACGGCCCCGCCGATCCGCACGACATCCTGCGTCTGTTGGGTGTCGAGGCGCTGGCGCGCTACATTACCGACGAAGTTCAGGACGTGTACCGCCTGCAGGGTGTGAAGATCAACGACAAACACATCGAAGTCATCGTGCGCCAGATGTTGCGCCGTGTAACCGTGACGGATGCAGGCGATACCCGCTTTATCCAGGGCGAGCAGGTTGAGCGTGCCGATTTGCTGGACGAAAACGACCGCATAATCGCCGAAGATAAGCAGCCAGCTACATACGACCATGTGCTGCTGGGTATCACCAAGGCTTCGCTGTCGACGGATTCGTTTATTTCAGCAGCATCCTTCCAGGAAACGACGCGCGTGCTGACAGAGGCCGCAATCCTCGGCAAGAAAGACGATTTGCGCGGTCTGAAAGAAAACGTCATCGTAGGTCGCCTGATTCCTGCTGGTACCGGCTTGGCTTACCATACAACTCGTCGTCGTCAGAAGTTGGGCGAAGATGCAGCTATTGGGATGGATATGCCAGAAGTCGTGGCCGGAGAAATTCAGGATAACACCAGCGAAATTTCAGTTTGACCGGAATTTCATGGTGTTAATGTTGACAATGGGTTGCGGATTCATATAGAATCCGCCTTCTTTTGAAGTGTGGGTCCGGCGTGTTGGGCTCATGAATGAATAGATTGGGACGGCGCTAACGCCGTCCCGGTTATTTTTTAGGAATGGAAAATGCCAACGATCAACCAACTGGTGCGTAAGCCGCGCGCGATGAAGCGTGTGAAGAGTAAGGTGCCGGCGCTGGAAAGCTGTCCACAAAAGCGCGGCGTTTGCACGCGTGTTTATACCACAACGCCAAAGAAGCCTAACTCCGCATTGCGTAAGGTTTGCCGTGTGCGTTTGACGAATGGTTTCGAAGTATCGAGCTATATTGGCGGTGAAGGGCACAATCTGCAGGAGCACTCAGTGGTTCTGATTCGCGGTGGTCGTGTCAAGGATCTGCCTGGTGTCCGTTATCATACGGTGCGCGGCAGCCTGGATACTGCAGGTGTCAAGGATCGTAAACAAGGGCGTTCCAAGTACGGTGCCAAGCGCCCGAAAGCGGCCTAATAATTGTTGAGTTGAGGAAATTATGCCAAGACGTAGAGAAGTGCCGAAGCGCGAAGTGTTGCCGGATCCCAAGTTTGGTAGCCAGGATGTGTCTAAATTCGTAAATGTGTTGATGACTGCCGGCAAGAAATCGGTTGCAGAGCAGATTTTGTATCGCGCTCTGGATCAGATTGAAAAGAAATCCGGCAAGAATGCGTTGGAGGTCTTTACTCAGGCGTTGTCGAATGCCCGCCCCGTCGTTGAAGTGAAGAGCCGTCGTGTCGGCGGCGCCAACTTCCAAGTGCCGGTTGAAGTGCGTCCTGTGCGTCGTACCGCGCTGGCAATGCGCTGGTTGCGTGATGCGGCGCGCAAGCGTGGCGAAAAGTCCATGGGTATCCGCCTGGCGGGTGAATTGATGGATGCAGCCGAGAATCGCGGCGCGGCAATCAAGAAGCGTGAAGAAGTTCACCGTATGGCTGAGGCGAACAAGGCTTTCGCGCATTACAGGTTCTAATTTCCAGCTATTGAAAGCATCGAGATCGTACGCCTCAGGCTGTACGATCTCGATGCTTTCTTTGGGTTCTTGGTAATCAAGTTTTTAAAAAGGTTTTTATCGTGGCTCGCAAAACACCCATCGAACGTTACCGCAATATTGGTATCAGTGCGCATATTGACGCCGGCAAAACAACTACGACCGAGCGCGTCCTTTTTTACACTGGCGTTTCGCACAAAATTGGCGAAGTTCATGACGGCGCCGCCACCATGGATTGGATGGAGCAGGAGCAGGAGCGCGGCATCACCATTACCTCGGCAGCAACTACTTGCTTCTGGAAAGGGATGGATAAGCAGTTTCCAGAACATCGTATCAACATCATTGATACCCCGGGGCACGTAGATTTCACTATTGAGGTGGAGCGCTCGATGCGTGTGCTGGATGGCGCTTGCATGGTTTACTGTGCAGTTGGTGGTGTGCAGCCTCAGTCGGAAACCGTATGGCGTCAGGCCAACAAATATGGTGTTCCGCGCTTGGCTTTCGTGAACAAGATGGACCGCTCAGGCGCAAACTTTTTCAAGGTCTACGACCAAATGAAAAGTCGCCTTAAGGCTAATCCTGTGCCGCTGCAGGTGCCTATCGGTGCTGAGGATAAGTTTGAGGGTGTGGTCGACCTGATTCGCATGAAAGCGATCTACTGGGATGAAGCCAGTCAGGGCATGAAGTTCGAGTTGCGCGATATTCCGGCCGATCTGCAGGAAGAGTGCAACAAGTGGCGCGAAGTAATGGTTGAAAACGCCGCCGAGGCGTCGGAGGAGTTGATGAACAAGTACCTCGAAGAGGGTGACTTGTCAGAGGTTGAAATCAAACGCGGATTGCGTCAGCGCACGATTGCGAGTGAGATTGTCCCGATGTTGTGCGGCTCTGCATTCAAAAATAAAGGCGTGCAGGCCATGTTGGACGCGGTGATTGAATTTATGCCGGCGCCGACTGATATTCCGCCGGTCAAGGGTATCCTTGAGGATGAAACCGAAGGTCAGCGCAAGGCTGCCGACGATGAGCCGTTCTCTGCGCTAGCGTTCAAGATCATGACAGACCCATTCGTTGGTCAGCTGATTTTCTTCCGTGTTTATTCCGGAATGATTAAATCCGGCGATACCGTTTATAACCCGGTTAAGGGTAAAAAGGAGCGTCTTGGCCGGATTTTGCTGATGCACGCCAACAACCGCGAGGAAATCAAGGAAGTTTACGCTGGTGACATTGCAGCCGCCGTGGGTCTGAAAGAAGCGACTACGGGTGATACTTTGTGCGACCTGAATAATACGATTATTCTCGAGCGCATGGTCTTCCCGGAGCCGGTGATTCATGTGGCGGTTGAGCCGAAGACCAAGGCGGATCAGGAAAAGATGGGTATCGCGCTTAACCGTCTGGCTCAGGAAGATCCTTCGTTCCGTGTGCGTACCGATGAGGAAACCAATCAAACGATTATTTCCGGGATGGGTGAGTTGCACTTGGAAATTCTGGTTGATCGTATGCGTCGTGAATTTGGCGTCGAAGCTAACGTTGGTGCTCCCCAAGTAGCCTATCGTGAAGCTATTCGCAAGCCGGTCGAAGTTGAAGGTAAATTCGTCAAGCAATCCGGTGGTCGTGGTCAATACGGTCATGTGTGGCTAAAGATGGAACCCAATGAGGCTGGTAAGGGCTTTGAGTTCGTTGACGCCATCAAGGGTGGTACGGTTCCGCGCGAATACATTCCTGCTGTGGAAAAGGGCTTGCGCGATTCGTTGCCTAATGGCGTGCTCGCTGGCTTTCCTGTGGTGGATGTGAAAGTCACGCTGTTCGACGGTTCGTACCACGATGTGGACTCCAACGAAAATGCTTTCAAAATGGCGGCTTCGATGGGATTCAAGGATGGTATGCGCAAGGCCAGTCCGGTTTTGCTGGAGCCGATGATGGCTGTAGAGGTTGAGACGCCCGAAGAGAAAATGGGTGATGTGATGGGCGATCTGTCTTCGCGTCGCGGGATGATCCAGGGTATGGAAGACATGGCGGGCGGTGGTAAAGCCATTAAGGCTGAAGTGCCACTGGCAGAAATGTTCGGTTATTCCACGACGTTGCGCTCCCTGACTCAGGGGCGTGCTACCTATACCATGGAATTTAAACATTACTCCGAGGCGCCGAAAAACGTCGCCGAAGCGGTGTGTAACAAGAAATAATCGTTCTTTAAGACAAAGGGAAATCATCATGGCAAAAGGCAAGTTTGAGCGGACGAAGCCGCACGTAAACGTGGGCACGA
>CALMWM010000608.1 GCA_937873435.1 uncultured Gallionellaceae bacterium | reverse complement strand
GCGGTTGGAATACCAGCGCGGCAGCGCGGTCAGGCGGCTGAACCCCAGGCGGCGCTGGAAACGCGGCGGCACCACCGGAACGTAACAGTGTTTGCCCAGCCATTCCGCTTGGTTGAGCAGGGGCAGCAAGTTCATTTCCTCGGGGGTCGCCAAGTAAAAGCCGATGCGGCGATGGCGCAACAAGACGCCGCTGCGCACCACTTGGCGGCGCAGGTTTTCCGCGGCTCGCCGGCGCTGGCGCGGCGAAATGGCGCGGCGCGCCTTGCGCAAGGTACCGCGAAGCTCACGCTTGTTCATGGGAAGTGTCGAAAAAGAAAGAGGTCCAAAAAATAAGGCCCCCGCAAATGCCGTCAGACCAGCATCTTGAACCTAAGGTTCAAGTTGGCCACAACCTACAAGCGCATCAGGCTCATCCGCGAAGGACATGCACAACAGTTCTTGTATTGGCCGCAGCCAGTTAGCATATATTGGTTCAAAGAATATATGGCCTAAACGAACACCGCAGGGGACAACTCTGGAACACCTGCCGGAAACCTCCCGGCACAGGGACGGGACTTTCCGGGCTAAAACAGTTTGTCCTGATCGGACATTGCCTGCTCGATTTGAGCCTGCATGGAACCCATTCTACGCTTAAACTCCCCGATGTCAAAACCGCCGGGAAGCCTTGCGGACAGGAGTTCGTGAGAGATATTCAACGCCGCCATGATGGCGATTTTCTCGACGCCGACGATTTTTCCGCCTTCGCGGATGTCGTTCATTTTCCGGTCGAGATAGGCGACCGCGTCGAGCAACGCCTGTTCTTCCCCTTCCGGACAGGCGACGCGGAACTCGCGCCCCATGATGTTGACATCCAGGCTCCGGCTCATTCGGCTTCCTCGGGGATTTGTTCCAACAGGTTTTCGAGGCGATTTTTCGCCGAATCGATCTTTTCGACAAGCTGGTGGTTGTCGTTCTGCACGGTGGCCATATCCTGGCGCAATTGGAGATTCTCCGCGCGCAGACGCTGGCACAATTGTACAAGTTGGGAAACCCTGTCTTCGAGGGCTTTGAGTTCGGCTTCCATGGCGGCACTATAATTGTGAAAACCTTGTTAAGTCAAGATGTAAGAAAATATTTTGAAAGTTATTTAGGGGGTAGATAAAAATACCCCGCTTAGAGCTTGTTGTTAGCCATGACCCTGCAGGACATGGCATAAGCCGGAAAAAGTGCTAGCTTGAAGAAAGAAGCTTCGGGAAAGGCTCTACATACGACCAGCTTACCTCTTCCCGAAAGTCGACGCCGCTCAGGCACAGGGATAAGGGGACATAACATGTATACAAATCCATGCCGATGGTTCTGCATCGTTCTATTGGCGCTCTGGTTGGCCGGGTGCGGCTCGATGCGCAGCTACGACAGCGAGTTGCAGCAAACCGTGGCCAAGGCGGCGAGCGGCAACCTTGACCATTCCCTGGCCGAACTGGAAAAGAACAATCCCAAGGAAAAGGATTTGCTGTATTACCTTGAAAAAGGCGAGTTGCTGCGCCTCAAGGGCGACTATCCGCACAGCCAGTCTGCTTGGGGAGACGCCGACGGTTTCGTGCGCCAATGGGAGGAAGAGGCGAAATACAACGCCGAAAAACTCCTCGCCGGGCTCGGCAGCGTGCTGATCAACGACAAGATGACACGCTACGACGGGCAGGATTACGAGAAAGTCATGCTCTCCACGCGTGCCGCGCTGAACCATGTTGCCATCGGCGATTGGCAGGCCGCGCGGGTCGAGATCAAGAAAACCCACGAACGCGAAGCAATCATCGCCGAATTGCGCGCCAAGGAAATCGCCCGGATCGAAAAGGACGCCAAGCAGCGCGAGGTCAAAACCGAATACAAGGATTTGAAGGGCTACCCGGTCGAGACCCTCAACGACCCCGCCGTCACCGCGCTGAAGAATAGCTACCAGAGCGCCTTCAGCCATTACCTGGCGGGTTTCGTCTACGAGGCGCTGGACGAGCCCAGTCTGGCCGCGCCGGGCTATCGCAGCGCGATCGAACTGAACCCCGGCATCCCGTTGCTGGAAGACGGGCTGAAATCACTCGACAGCCGTCCGCTCGCCCGCGATCCCACGCTGACCGATACGCTGATCGTAGTCGAAAGCGGCATGGTGCCGGCGCGCCAGTCGGAAAGCATCACCCTGCCGGTGCCGCTGGGCAGCGGGCAAATCGGCATCATCCCGATTTCCTTCCCGGTGATCCGTCCCGACAAGAGCGCGACGGGACCGAACGGCATCGTGCTGGACGGCACACGGCGCGTTGCGCTGGCAACCGTCACCGATCTCGACTTGATGGCGCGGCGCGCGCTCAAGGACGAAATGCCGGGCATCATCCTGCGCGGCTCGATCCGCGCCATCGCCAAAGGCATTGCCCAGAAGAAAGCGCAGGATTCGGGACAAGGGGCCGGCAAGCTGCTCGGCTCGCTGTACAGCCTGGCCTCGCTGGTCACCGAAAGCGCCGACGAACGCGGCTGGCGCACGCTGCCCCGGCGCATCATGGTCGCCCGCCTGACCCTGCCGTCCGGTATCCACAGTGCCGAAATCGCCACGCCAGCCGGCAGCAAGCGCGTCACCTTCGAGGTATCCGGCAGGCAAGCGGTCATCCCCATGCGCCTGATGGGCAATGAAGTTTTCGTGATGCGCCCGCTGGCTTCGCTGCCCGCAGCCGTCGCCGCAGCGGCGCCCCCGCCTGCCCCTGCGCCCCAGAGCGCCGTTGCCGACGACGAAGCCGAGCTGAGCCTGTGGGAGCATGTCCGAAGCAGCGGCACGCCCGCCGACTTCAGTGCCTACCTGGAAAAATATCCCGACGGCCACTACGCCGCGCAGGCAAAAACGGCATTGGCGAGCATCGCGCCCCCCGCTCCTGACACACCGGCAGCAGTAGCGACAACGCCGGAGCCACAGCCAGAGGCCACCCCCGCCACCGCAATGGCAACCCGCGCTATCGCCGCGCCCGCTGCCCCGCCCCAGGAAGCCAGCGCCGCAGAGCGCGCCGAAGTCTTTTACAAAGATGGCGAAGCGCTGGCCCAACAGGGCAAATCCGCCGAGGCGGAAGCCGCTTACCGCCAAGCCCTGGCGTTGTTCCGCGAGGCCGGCGAGCAAAAGGATGCCTACGCGCTAGGCATGGTGGGCTATCTGTACCGCGTCGGCAAAGGCACCGCCAAGAACCCCGCCGAAGCGAGCAAATGGTTCCGCCTTGCCGCTGAACAGGGCAGCGCCACCGCCCAGGTCAACCTGGCGTTCATGCTCGAACGCGGCATGGGCGTGGAAAAGAATCTGGACGAAGCCGTGGCCTGGTACCGCAAGGCCGCCGCGCAAGGCGATGAGGATGCCCGGAAGGAATTGCTACGACTCGGCGTACCATAAAAAGCAGTTTTTAGTTTTGAGTGTTTAATGCTGAGTTATGGAATGCGCTTCGCGCCTAATCCAATACTGCCGCGCCTAGCGCGGCGACCTCAACTAAACACTCAACACTAAACATTCAAAACTGCATTTGCCAGAGCTCCGCCGGGTCGCCTTTTGCCCGATTCTTTGCTATCGTTCGCGCCATGCTGCCCGATGCCATCGACCTCTCCACCCTGCGCCGCGTTCTGGTCGTCAAGCTGCGTCACCACGGCGACGTGCTGCTCGCCTCGCCGGTATTCAGCATCCTCAAGAATCGCGCCCCACACTTGGAAATCGACGCGCTGGTATATCGCGACACCGAGGAAATGCTCACACTGCACCCGGCCATCGCGCAAGTCCACAGCATCGACCGCAACTGGAAGCGCGCGGGTCCGCTCGCCCAACTCGGCGCCGAGTGGCAACTGTTGTCTGCGCTGCGCGCACGCAGTTACGACTTGGTCATCCACCTC
>CALMWM010000607.1 GCA_937873435.1 uncultured Gallionellaceae bacterium | reverse complement strand
CGCACTCGATAGCGTCAACGAAATCGCCGACGCAACCCACGAGCAGAAATCCGCCAGCCAGGGCATCGCCCGCAATGTCGAACAAATCGTCGCCCTGGCGGATGAAAACAAAGCATCCATCGATCAGCTTTCGGTTTCGATCCATACCCTGAAAAACTTGTCATTGCTGCAACATCAGGCCGTGTCGAAATTCCGGGTCTGAACCTGACGGGGAAATGAACACCATGAATATCCTGATGATTTCCGATGTCTACTTTCCCCGGGTCAACGGCGTTTCGACCTCGATCCGCACCTTCCGGCGCGAACTCGAAGACCGCGGCCACCACGTCACGCTGATCGCCCCCGATTACCCGCCGCATCGCGATGCCGACGAAGCCGTTATCCGGGTGCCGTCGCAGCAACTGCCGCTCGACCCGGAAGATCGCCTGATGAGCGGGAAATTCATTCGCAGGCTGGAAGCCGAGTTGCGCGCCGGAGAGTTCGACCTGATCCACATCCAGACGCCGTTCGTCGCCCACTACGCCGGAACCGCCCTCGCCCGCCGCCTGGGCTTGCCGGTGGTGGAAACCTACCATACTTTTTTCGAGGAATATCTTTACCACTACATTCCGTTCCTGCCGAAATCGCTGCTACGCCTGGCGGCGCGGCGCCTCAGCAGTTACCAATGCAACCGCCTCGACGCAATGGTGGTGCCCTCGCAGGCGATGCTCGCCGCGCTAAGACTCTACGGCATCACCACCCCGGCCGAGATCATCCCCACCGGGATCGACCTCGAAACCTTCGACTCAGGCGACGGCGCGGCATTCCGCGAACGCAACCGGATTCCGCCGGATCGTCCGATGCTGCTCTTCGTCGGGCGGGTGGCCTTCGAAAAAAACATCGGTTTCCTGCTGGAAACCCTGGTCAGGATCAAGTCCGAACTGCCGAGCACCTTGCTGGTGATCGCCGGCGAAGGCCCGGCGCTGGCTCGATTGCAACGCCGCAGCGCCGCCCTCGGCCTGGAAGACAACGTGCTGTTCATCGGCTACCTGCGCAAAGGCGCGCAACTGCGCGATTGCTATTGCGCTGCCGATGCCTTCGTCTTCGCCTCGCGCACCGAAACCCAGGGACTGGTACTACTCGAAGCCATGGCACTGGGCGTGCCGGTGGTCGCCTTGGCGGCGATGGGAACTTGCGACATCCTCGGGCCGGGCAAAGGCGCCCTGGTGGCGCAAGACGATCCCGCCGACTTCGCCGCCCAGACCGTGCGCCTGTTGCGCGATGCCGATTTGCGTAAAAAGCTTGGCGAAGAAGGCCGCGAATACATCCAGCTATGGACAGCCGGCGCAATGGCAGAGCGGATGCTGGAATTCTACCGGGACGTGATCGCCCGGCACCTTTAGGTCGCACCCACGCATCGTAATTTCTTCTTGATTGACGACCAAGTCTCTCCAAACACCGATTCAGCACTATAATAACGCCGAACAAATGCGGGATTTTGTGAGCCGCTTCAGGGTGTCACCCGCAACAAATCCAGATTCATTCCTCCATGAAAAAAGCGCTCGCTACATACACCCGGTTTTTCGGTCTGACAACGCTTACCGGCTTTGCCGGGCTGATAGGTATCCTTGCCCTGTTGGTGTTAAGCCTCGTCAACGAATATCGGGAAGCCGAAAAACATGCTCAGGCCGAGACTGAAACGCTCTCGCGGGTGCTGGAAGAGCACGCGCTGGCAATCGTGCAGAAAGTCGACCTGCTGCTGCGCGACGTGCAGGGGCAGGTGCGCCCCGGCGATATGCGGCTGGCTCGCGGGGACGAGAGTCAGCGCGCCGGAGTGCTTCACGCACTGCTGAAATCCCGTGAGGGTAGCGTGAAGGAAGTCAGCGTATTGCATCTGACCAATGCGAATGGCGAGCAAATCCACAGTTCGCTCGCCCCCCTCCCCTTCATCGATAACGCCGACCGCTATTCTTTTATGCGCCAGCGCGACGACCCGGCGGCCGGGCTGGTGATTTCCCCGCCCGTGATTTCGCGCACTATCGGCAAGTGGGCGATAGAACTGACCCGGCGGATCGATTTCGAAGATGGCAGTTTCGCCGGCAATGTGCTGGCGGTGCTGGATCTGGACTATTTCCAGCAGTTCTACCGTTCTCTGGATCTTGGCCCGCATGGCCTGGTGGCTCTGTACGACAAGGAACTACACCTCGCCGCCCGCTATCCGCCGCGCGAAAAAGACACGGGCAAAAAAATATCCAGTCTTCATGTCAGAAACTATATCGAGAAGGGGATAAAACACGCGGTTTATCGCACCAAATCACCAGTGGACGGCATCGAGCGCCTCTATAGCTTCCGCCAGGTAGGCGAGACGCCGCTGATCGTGTTCGCCGCCATCGCCGAGGACGACTATCTCGCCCAATGGCGCCGGCATGTATGGCAATACAGCGCCGGGGCTATATTTTTCGGCTTGGCGGTATTGGGCTTCGGACGGCGACAGCGGCGGACAGAGGGGAGCCTGCGCGAGCAATCCGCATTCCAGGAAGCGCTTCTGGAAAGCATTCCCATCCCGGTGTTTTACAAGGACGACAAGGGACTTTACCTGGGCTGCAACCGGGCCTTCGAGGAAATGCTCGGCAGGAAACGGGCGGAGATCGTCGGCAAATCGGTGTTCGACATATCCCCTCCCGAGATCGCAGAGAAATACCACGCCATGGATGTCGAAATATTCGAACGGCCCTGTGCTCAGGAGTACGAATGCGAGGTGCGCCATTCATCAGGCGAAATCCGCAACGTAATCTTCCACAAGGCGGTGTTCCGGCGCGGCAACGGCTCGATAGGCGGCTTGATCGGGGCGGTTTTGGACATTACCGAATACAGACACCTTGAAACGGAATTGCAACAACTGAATGCGTCCCTGGAACAGCGCATAGTCGACGAAACCGATAAAAACCGGGAGAAGGATCTCCTGATGATCCAGCAATCGCGCCTGGCGGCTATGGGCGAGATGATCGGAAACATCGCCCACCAGTGGCGTCAACCGCTCAATGCCCTGGGATTGTTGATCGGCAATATCAAGGACGCCTACGAATACAACGAACTGGACAAGGCAACCCTGGATAAGTCGGTGGAAGACGGCAAACGGATGATTCAGAAAATGTCCACGACCATCGACGATTTCCGCAATTTCTTCATGCCGAGCACGGAAAAGAAATGTTTCCGCATGTGCGAAGGTGCAGAAGAGGCCATCAGCTTGTTGGCGGGAAGCTTCAAGAACCAGAGCATAGAAATCGTCAATCAAGGATGCATGCGACCCATGCTTTGTTTATGGTTATCCCAACGAGTATTCCCAAGTCGTGTTGAATGCCTTGACGAATGCCAAGGACGCCATTGTCGAAAAAGGGGTAGCCGGGAAGATACGCATCAGGATCGAAATGAGGAGCGAGCTTGCGGTTCTCTCGATACAAGACAACGGCGGGGGCATCCCGGAAGAAATCCTGGGCAAGGTTTTCGATCCGTACTTCACCACCAAGGAAAAAGGCACCGGCATCGGACTGTATATGTCCAAGATGATCATGGAAAAAATGGGCGGAGAAATCACGCTCCGCAACATCGACGGCGGCGCCGAAATGCTGATCAGCCTGCCGCTGGCGGATAATTCAGCGTCTTGATCCCGGCGTAGCGCCTCCGCTTGCATTCACGACAGCAGCACCAGCCCCCACACCACCGCCAGATTTACCAGGCTCAGCAACACCGCCGCGCTGCCGATGTCCTTGGCGCGTTTGGCGAGACGGTGATGTTCCAGCGAGATCCGGTCGACGGTGGCTTCCACCGCCGAGTTCAGCAACTCGACGATCATCACCAGCAGCACGCTGGCGATCATCAGCGCCTTGCCGACGGCGC